>DATGXG010000003.1 GCA_035299085.1 Bacteroidales bacterium
TAACCCCGCGCAACTATAAATTTTCAAGATTGTTTCAATTACTAACATTGTAGCAATTCAAAAAATTATAGGAGGAACGGCATGAATACTCTGATTGAATTATTGAATTATGGCCAGAGTTATTGGCTTGATAATCTTACAAGAGATAAAATTACCAGCGGTGAGTTGGAAAAAAGAGTGAAAGAACAGGGTTTGAGGGGAATTACTTCTAACCCAAGCATCTTTAATAAAGCCATTACCGAAAGTGACAGTTATGATGACCAGATCAGGTCGCTCAGTAGTCAGGGAAATACGCCTGAACAGATCTATGAAGCGCTCACCGTTAAGGATGTCCGTGATGCCTGTGATATTCTCAGACCGGTTTTCGATAGCTCATCAGGAATTGACGGATTTGTAAGCCTTGAAGTTTCTCCTCACCTTGCGCGTGACACAAAAGGTACAATTGACGAAGTTCATCGCCTCTATTCTGCTGTCGGCAGGCCTAATTGCTACATCAAAATTCCGGGTACAGCTGAAGGAATTCCGGCAATTGAACAGATGCTGTATGAAGGAATCCCTATCAACATAACCTTGCTTTTTTCAATTGAAAGGTATACCGAAGTTGCTGAAGCTTATATCAGGGCAGTAAGTCGCCGAGTTAAAGAAGGATTGCCCGTTAATAAATTAGTGTCAGTGGCAAGCTTTTTTGTCAGCAGGATTGATGTCCTCATTGATCAGTTATTGAGAAAGAACCCGTCATCAAATACAAAAGATGTTCCAAACCCTCAATCCTTAATTGGCAAAGCAGGTGTTGCAAGTGCCAGGCTGGCATATAAACGCTTTAAGGAGTTGTTCAGCACCGACCTTTGGAAGCAATTAGAGATGAATGGTGCGCGCGTTCAAAGACCTCTTTGGGCCAGCACCGGCAATAAAGACCCATTGTTCTATGACCTGAGGTATGTGGAAACACTTATCGGTCCTGACACGGTAAATACCCTGCCTGATGAAACCATTACAGCGCTTGCCGATCATGGGAAATTAAGACGTAACTCCATTGAAGAAGAGTTGAATGAGTCACACCAACTATTTGTTTGGCTTTATGATTATGGCATTGACATGACTGCCATTACTAAGCAGCTTGAAGAGGAAGGAATTGTCAAATTCAATGATGCCTATGATAAGCTGATCGACAGCCTGGCGAAAATCAAAGTTAAAATAAGCTGAGCAATGGAAAATCAGCTTTTTGATTTTGGAATGATAGGCCTGGGAACCATGGGTAGAAACCTGGTTTTTAACATGTGCCATCATGGATACTCTGTTGCAGGTTATGATAAAGACCAGTCAAAGGTTACTGATCTCCAGAATGAAAAAGGAACGTATAATCTTTCTGGAATCAATGATCTTTCGCAATTTGTGCAATCACTGAAAATGCCCCGCGTAATTCTTATGCTTGTACCTGCGGGACCTATAGTCGATTCAGTGATTGATGAACTCCGGCCATTGATTTCAGAGAACGACCTCATCATTGATTGTGGTAACTCGCATTTTACAGATACTGATCGCCGAATTACGGCTCTTTCAAAAGAACATATCCATTTTATGGGTATCGGCATTTCGGGCGGTGAAACAGGAGCACGTTTCGGACCAAGTATTATGCCCGGAGGCAACAAGGAATCCTATGAGAGAATTGCTGCTATGCTCAGTGCTGTCGCAGCAAAAGTCGATGGCGATCCATGCGTAACTTTCATTGGCAACGGTTCTGCAGGCCATTATGTTAAAATGGTCCATAATGGGATTGAATATGCCCTGATGCAGGCTATTGCTGAATCATACCAGCTTCTTAAAGAAATCGCAGGATTGGGAAACAAAGAGTTACACGATGTTTACCAAAAATGGAATAAAGGTGTCCTTAAGTCATATCTTATTGAGATAACCGCTGCTATTTTCAGTCAAAAAGATGATGCCGGTGAGGCGGGATATTTGATAGATAAAATCCTCGATAGCGCACACCAGAAAGGAACCGGCAAATGGATGTCGCAAAATTCAATGGATATTCAGGTTCCTGTTCCCACAATTGATGCAGCTGTGGCAGCGCGTGATCTCTCAGCATTGAAGGATGAAAGAAAAACCATATCGCAAAAATTAAAAGGACCGGCAAAGGAACCGTCTGCCACTAAAAGTGATTTCATTGATCAGGTGGAAAAAGCAATCTGCTTTTCAATGATTACAACTTTTGCCCAGGGTATATCGCTGCTTCAGCGGGCGTCAGCCGTATATGAATACAATGTTAATCCCGCAGAAGTTTTGAAAATATGGAGGGGCGGATGCATTATACGGGCGGCCGTTCTTAATGATCTTATTGTTGCCTTTAAAAATAATACCGGCTTAACAAATCTGATGCTTGATAATCAAATCGCTTACAAATTAATGGAATTACAAAAATCCATACGAAATATACTTACAACGGCAATCGCAAATGGTATTCCAGTCCCTGCACTTATGGCATCAATGGCATATTTTGATGGCTTCAGGACTGAGCGGCTGCCTTCAAATCTCATTCAGGCACAGCGTGATTTTTTTGGGGCCCATACTTATGAACGCACCGATCTGAATGGAACATTTCACACTCAATGGGACCAGGAGAAATAAGATGGAACCAATTTCAACTCAAACACCTGCAATAATTGTCATATTTGGCGCTACTGGAGACCTCACATGGCGTAAACTCATTCCCGCCATCTATAATTTATTCCTCGATAACTGGATTCCTGAAAAATTCTATGTACTTGGAATTGGCCGCTCTTTGCCTGATGAAATTAAATTCCGTGACAGGCTAAGGGAGGGCGTAGATAAATTCTCCCGAAGAGGAAAATCCAATGTTAAGGATTGGAATGCATTTGCCGAATACCTCCATTTCCACCAGGGTGAATTCGATAACAATGAATTATACGACTATATAGGAAGGCAGATTGCCAAACTCGAAAAACAATGGAATGCACCTGTTAACCGGGTGTTTTACATGGCTGTTCCTCCGCAGTATTTTACTGTAATTGCTACAAAGGTTGGTAAAAAGGGACTGGCGAAGAATGCACTTATGTCGCGAATAGTGATTGAAAAACCATTTGGCCATAACCTGGAAAGCGCTATGCAACTCAATCACCAGCTTCATACACTCTTTGATGAGTGCCAGATATACCGGATTGACCATTACCTGGGAAAAGAAACCGTACAGAATATACTGGCTTTCAGATTTGCCAATGCCATGTTTGAACCATTGTGGAACAGGAATTATATTGAACAGATACAAATTACCGTTTCAGAGCAGCTGGGTGTTGAAAACAGGGGTAATTATTATGAAACCGCAGGTGCTTTGCGCGATATGATTCAAAACCACATACTGCAACTACTGTGTTTGATAGCTATGGAACCTCCTGTTTCATTTAATGCCGATGAAGTAAGGAACCGCAAGGTTGATGTGCTGAATGCCATCAGAAAATTAAAACCTGATGAAATCAACAAATTCACTGTCCGTGGGCAGTATGGTGAGGGATGGATTGAAGGGAAAAAAGTACCCGGGTACCGGCAAGAGCCTGATGTTAACCCCAATTCAGGCAAGGAGACCTTTGCAGCCGTTAAGTTGTTTATAGATAACTGGCGCTGGCAGGGCGTTCCTTTCTACCTCCGCACAGGCAAACGTCTTAATGAAACCATCTCCGTTATAACTATTCAGTTTAAACCTGTTCCCCATCAACTATTTGAATCTGAAACACTATTAGACTGGCAACCCAACAGGCTCATTATTAATATTCAGCCAAACATGGGAATCCGTTTGCAATTTCAGGCAAAGCAGCCCGGACTTGAAATGCTGCTTTACCCTGTCGACATGCTTTTCAGGTATAGCAAATCATATACATCAGGAACGCCGGAAGCTTACGAAACGTTGCTGCTCGATGTACTAAGCGGTGATTCAACCCTGTTCATGCGTGCCGACCAGGTTGAATCGGCATGGCGCATACTCATGCCAATAATCAATTTATGGGAGAAAATCCCACCGGTTTATTTCCCAAACTATGAAGCCGGAAGTCATGGTCCACAGGATGCTGATGCATTAATTGCAGCCGCAGGTCATAATTGGATGGTAATTCCCCTTTCATCCGATGAATGAAAAGAGTTAAATGAAGTAAATGAATAAGCAATAAATCAGGGCATCACCTCCACAGAGTATGAATCGGCTGAAAAATGTAAAAGTGTTTGATACAGCACGTGAACTGAATGAAGCAGCAGCCCGGTTTTGCTTAAACATTGCAAATGAAGCGATAAGTAAACGGGGCCGCTTCACCTTTTGCTTGTCAGGTGGCAGTACTCCCAGGGGTCTCTATGCCCTGTTGTCATCAGAACCCTGCAAAAATAAGTTTCCATGGAATAATACCTTTCTCTTTTGGGGCGATGAGCGATGTGTACCTTTTCAGGATGGACGCAACAATGCCCACATGGCCTATGAAACACTGATTGATAAAGTAGCCATTCCCGGCTCAAACATCTTTCCAATACCGGTAGATTTACCGCCATTTGATGCAGCGCAGGAATATGAACAGACAATACTTCAATTTTTTGTGGAAGAACAACCTTGTTTCGATCTGATCCTCCTGGGATTAGGAGAAGATGGCCATACTGCATCTTTATTCCCCGGAACGAGTGTTCTCAATGAAAAGAAACGCCTGGTAAAAGAAGTCATTGTTGACGACGACCGGTTAAACCGCATCACTATGACGGCCCCTTTGATCAATATGGCACATCATATACTGTTTCTTGTTTCAGGTGCCAACAAAGCAGAGATCCTTTCAAAAGTTACAACAATCAGTACTCAACCTCCACAATTTCCGGCACAACTGATAACCCCTCAAAATGGCGACTTAACCTGGTACGTAACGCTGAACAAAAATATGAACGCTGAACGCTGAAGAATTTTACGTCTCTGATTGTTTAATATATAAAAGCGTATACAAAATGAAAGCCATTAACTTGTTGATTTTGATATCTTTAGTTACACTATCAGCCTGCAAAAAGGATGATGATGATAATGGAGATGGTGGTATGATGGATATGAATTATAATCCCGTACTGGATACTGCTAATTTTGTCGATAGTGTAACAAATGTTTATTTCCCGCTTAAACCGGGATCGGTTTATAAATATAAAACCAATGCAGAAGATGGGTTGGAAGACAATGTTGTTACAGTACTCGACTCAGTCAAAGTCATAATGGGCATAAATTGCACTATTGTGCACGATGTTGTTAGCATTGAAGATCAGGTTACCGAGGATACTTACGATTTTTACGCACAGGATCTTGAAGGTAATGTATGGTACATGGGAGAAGATGTAAGTAATTATGAAAATGGAGTACTTCAGGATAAAGAGGGTTCTTTTGTGGCAGGCACTGATGGTGCCAAACCCGGCATCATCATGTTCCGTTCACCTGTTCCTCAAATGCCTTACCGACAGGAGTATTCACATGGCCATGCTGAAGACTGGGGAAAAATGATTGCCGCACATGTTTCTGTTTCAACAACTTTTGGCAACTTCGAGCAATGTATTAAAACCGCCGACTGGAATGCACTTGAGCCCGATGCTCCTGTGGAGTACAAATATTATGCACCCCATGTTGGATTAATAAAGGAAGAAATTGAAGGCACGGATGAAGTAACTGACCTATATTATTTCTCACGCTGAAAAAAACGTCGGGGTCCAGAACCCCAATCCATCGAAGTTTTACTTTATTATTTTTGCCTTCTTACTGGTGACTTTCAAAGCTGTATCACAAGATACTCTTAACCTGGTGCCACCTTCAAACTTTCAGGCATTTTTATAGGACAATATCGTTCAATTGTCGTGGCAGTCTCCAGTCGACACATCTTCCTCAACTGGAAAGGTAAGGAAAAGTACACTTGACAGGGGAGGCAAAAACTTTGAACATTGAACACTGAACTTTGAACTTTTCAATCTCAAATTTCAAATCTCAAATTTCAAATCTCTAGTTTTCGCTTATTTCATAGTCTTCCTCGGAATGGTACTCAGCACACTATCAACCGGTTCCCATAATTCAATTTTATTGCCGTCGGGGTCCATGATGTGGATGAATTTGCCGTAATCGTAGGTTTCCAGGGTGTCAAGGACTGTCACGCCATTTTTTCGCATATTCCTTATGAGTCCCTCAAGATTCTGTACCCGGTAGTTGATCATAAATTCCTTCTTCGACGGGCTCAGGTATGAATTGTTTCTGCCAAACACAGCCCAGCTCAGGTAGTTAACCTGTTCAGGATTATTGGCATCCCTGAATTCAAACACCGAGCCGTACCTGTCGACTTCAAAACCCATATTCTGCTGATACCATTTATAGGTCTCCTTTGGATTATCAGAAACAATAAAAACCCCGCCGATTCCTGTTATGCGAGGGGTAGTATCGTTTACCGGATGTGTAACCTGTGAGGTGACAGCATTGGAAAAAGCAATCAGGACTATAATGGTAGATAGTGTTTTTAACATAGGTTGTAAGTTTATGAAACGATTGGTAGTGTATGGCAAATATAATTGATTCTGCGCTGCGATATGACGAGTGCTTTCTCTCCGCTTAGTCCAAGCGGGAACTGTTTATTTTCCTTTCGTACTTCTTTGTCTGCGCTACAACCCTTCGACTGCTTCGCGCTCAGGGGGGACATAAGTACCAAGAAAAAGCGCCGGCTGGACTATTCCGGCTAAATTTTGGTGGTGAAGCCTAAAATATTTAAACTTGACCTTCTAATGGCCTGGCATTGTCTTGACATGCATCGGCCTTCCAATTCTCTTTAATTTAGTGTGAACGGTCTTATATGCTCCTCCTGCCCGGGCAGTTACTTGTCTTTTCTCCTTCAGGTGTCTTCGAACAGTAAATATTTTTTAACAGCTCCACCGCCAAAATTCATCTTTTCAATAATGCTCTTACCCTGTTGGGTACTTATCTTCTCAATTGTAATTAAGCCTGCATAGTCCTATGCCGTTAAAGATTCAAAATTCTAAATTCAAATTCAAAATTGGGGGATTGACTAATTTCAAATCTCAAATTTCATTTATCTCTCAAATAAATTAAAACCACTTTTTCCTTCGGTTGCTGTGTGAAGCAAAGCGCAATCGAAGTGTTCCTTTTTACTTTTTATTTTTACACTAGGGTAAAACCCAATTTTATTGTCATATAATAAAGTGATTTCATATTCACATATAAAAAGATGGTTATGTCGAAGTTTTACTTTATTATTTTTGCCTTCTTGCTGGTGACTTTCAAAGCAGTATCTCAGGATACGCTTAACCTGGTGCAACCTTCAAACCTTCAGGCTTTTTTACAGGACAATATAGTTCAATTGTCGTGGCAGGCTCCAGTCGACACAACTACTTCAAATGATACCATTCCTCCAGGATTGTCAGGCTACCGCATTTATTGCAACAATGTGCTAATTGG
>DATGXG010000004.1 GCA_035299085.1 Bacteroidales bacterium
ACTGCCTTTGTCATAGCTTTCGTTGCAAACCAGCTTATTCCCGGATTCACGCTGGCCCTGGGCTTCCTGCTGGGCGGTATCATTTCACCTCCTGATGCCGTTTCAGCCACATCCATCATGCGCCAGGTAAATGTTCCGAAAACGCTTGTCAGTGTAGCAGAAGGAGAAAGTCTTTTAAATGACGCCTCATCATTAATTATTTTCCGTTTTGCGCTTGCAACTATCATTACAGGACAATTCAGCCTTCAGCAGGCCACCCTTAGTTTTATTCTTGTCATCATTATGGGAATACTGATTGGTGTTGCCATTGCTGGTATTTTCTATGCCATACACAGGTGGCTGCCCACCACATCCAGTATTGAAATAGCACTCACCCTGGTAACACCCTATTGTATGTACTATGTTGCAGAGCATTTCCACTTTTCAGGAGTGCTGGCTGTGGTGAGCGGGGGACTTTTCCTTTCGAGCAGGCGAAATGACATACTCACCTATGAAAGCCGGGTGCAGGGATTCAATGTTTGGACAAACCTCGTCTTTGTATTGAACGGATTGGTTTTTATGCTCATCGGACTTCAGTTGCCTTCAATAGTCAGGCAACTCGGCGATTTTACCCTCATCAATGCTATCGAATACGGATTGGTTATTTCATTGGTACTCATTCTTACCCGCTTGCTGTGCACGCTGGGCGCATCCGTATTTACCCGGTTCATAAGCCGGTTTATCACAGTCGCTGATGACAACCCGGGATGGCGTTCACCGCTCATCCTCGGATGGGCGGGAATGCGCGGCGTGGTTTCACTTGCCGCCGCACTTTCCATTCCCCTAATGATTGACGGCAATCCATTTCCCCACCGGAATCTGATCCTTTTTATCACGTTTATTGTAATCCTGGTTACGCTGGTTTTCCAGGGACTCACACTTCCCTGGCTTATTCGTAAGATTAAGCCGGGTATAGACCATGAATCTCTGCCGCAACAAAAAGCAGAAATTTATATTCAAAGGAAAATAACCGAAGACTCGATCCGATATTTAAATGAAAAATATACGCGCCAGCGTCATCTGAATGATCACCTTAAAAACCTGTATGAAAAGCTTCAGACCGACCGCGATTTCTTCAGAAATGAGATTAAAGAGGCCGAGAATACAAAAGATCACACGTTAACCGAATTCCAGGCGATTTATCTTGATTTGTTACAACACCAGCGGAATATATTGAATGACATGAACCAGATTGCGGATTGTGATGAGGAACTGATCAGGAAATACCAGGCACTGATTGACCTGGAGGAAATGCATGTTAGGGAAAGGATGGTTGGGGAGGAGGAGTAATAAATTTAACAATCCTTTAAACTTTGCCGACACAATAAAGGTTAATTGATCTGATTATCTCAATTAATTAACCGTTAAATTTAATGTTTATGAGAAATACGAGAAAGATGTGGGCGGTCATCGCGATCGCAGGTTCACTGTTTGCCATTCAGTGCCAGAAGGAATCGCTGAACACACCTGAACCGGAACAGGAAGCTGAGGCTTATGATGTGACAGGAGAGTTGAAATGTGCAGGTGACAAGACATTTTACGGTCCTGCGGTACATATGGGCAACGGGGCAGTACGTACTTTTGTTGTTGAGGACAGGAACGGCGATCCGAAAGCCGTTGGTATACTTATGTCAAAGAAAGCTCTAGATAACCTTCCCCATGATATGACAGAGTTTGTTCTTGAATTTCCGAAAGCTTCTGACCAGGATTTTTACACACACGCTACAGTCGACTGGAATCCAGCAGGACATGAGCCTGAGCATGTTTACACCTTGCCTCACTTTGATTTCCATTTTTACACTATTCCCCTGGAAGAAAGGCTGGCCATAGGTCCTAATGACACCATTCAATTTGAAAATCTACCGGATTCCATTTATATTCCTCCTTTCTATTTCAAAGGGCCCGGTGGAGTGCCGCAAATGGGATCTCACTGGGTTGACCTGCTTTCTCCTGAAATTAGTGGCAGCGGTATATTTACAAAGACATTTATCTGGGGCTCCTATGACGGGAAATTTACCTTCTGGGAACCGATGGTAACAAGGGATTACCTGCTCAGCAACCCGGTAAACAGCTTTACTGCAGTTAGACAGCCCCAGGCTTATCAAAGAAGCGGATGGTATGCCCAAAACTATAAAGTATCCTACAATTCGCGCAACGGCGAACGAATTGTAGCACTGACGAATTTGGTTTATGTTGAGGGGCAATAGAGAAAAGAGGTGAGTTGTGAGAAGTGAGTAGGTCTACCGTAATCGGTATTCGGTAATTAGTAATCGGTGTGAGACTTACCAGTCACCAGTCACCAGTCACTAATCACTTTTAAAATCAACGCTGACAGGTCTTTCTGACGCTGTCAGGTTGATTTTTACCTGAATGGAACATGATTCAGCTGAAGCCAGTAAGAACCGGCCTGGGAAATAGCATTTGACAAGGATTCAAAATCGAGTGGTTTTACCACATAACTGTTAACACCCAGGTTGTAGGCAGTGCGGACATCTGATTCTTCCTGCGAGGAGGTCAGGGCAACAACCGGGATACTTGCTGTTTTGGGTTCACATCGTAATGCGCCCAGCACTTCAAGTCCGCTTATCTTCGGTAATTTCAGATCAAGAAATATAACTCTCGGCTGGTGATCAATATTACGATCGTTATAATGTCCTCTGCAAAACAGAAAATCAAGCGCTTCAGCTCCATCACTGACAATTTTACACGAATTATTTAAATTTTGTTTGCGCAATGCCCGGAGTATAAGTTCCGCATCACTGGAATTATCTTCCACCAGCAACAGATCAATGATTCCGTTTCGTTCCATAGCGACTTATTTTGGAATTGAAAAACTAAATACAGATCCTTCACCGGACCGGCTTTCAGCCCATATATCCCCTCCATGACGGTTTATAATTCGCTTGACAATAGCCAGCCCAACCCCGGTTCCCTCAAATTCGGTTTCGGAATGAAGTCTCTGGAAAACTCCGAAAAGCTTATCAGCATACATCATATCAAATCCGATGCCATTATCCCTTATTGAGAAAACAACCTTGTCATAATGAATAACGGAAGTTATGCCGATTATAGTTTGTTCTTTCCCTGATGAATATTTAATGGCATTGGATATCAGGTTAACCCACACCTGTTTCATCAATGATGGATCGATTATTACTTCAGGCAGTTCTCCCATCACAATTTCTGTACGTCTTTTCAATTGTGGTGTAATCAGTTCATCAATAACCGACTGTACAATCCGGTGCATGGGAATGCTTATTTTATTCATTTCTGACCGGCCGAAACGGGAAAAGGCAAGCAAATCGTCAATCAGGCGGCCCATCATATCCGAGTTATGCTGAATGACGTCACAGATTCTTTTTCCTTCCTCATCAAAACGGGGACTGTAATCTTCAAGCAGGATTTGCGTGAATCCGTTTATTGCTCTGAGCGGGGCTCTTAAATCATGCGAAACTGAATAGCTGAACGATTCAAGTTCCTTATTGGCTTCCTCAAGTCGGATTAATGCTTTTTTCAATGATTCTTCCGCATGCTTCCTGGCTGTATGATCAATCATAGTAGAACGGCTTCGAAGGAAACCTCCATTATCATCATAGACAGCCGTGGCATTCAGCAGTACAGATAATATGCTTCCATCCTTTCGGATAAAATCAAGTTCAAGATCATTCAGAAAACCGGTTTTCATAAAGATCGGAAAATTATTGCTGAATGTCTCCTGGCTTTTCGGCGTGAGGATATCCATGGCTTTCATTTTATTGATCAGCTCATCCCTTTCATATGCCAGCCACCGTAGTTCGGTATCATTCACCATTTCAAATACGCTATCCTTATTCAGGCTATGATACCCGCACGGTGAATTGTTATACAGGTCCATCACTTCAGCAGTGCGCTCTGCAATACTTTGTTCAAGTGTTTCATTTAAATTTCTGAGTTCGGCTTCTCTTAACCGGATGGTGTCTTCGGCAATTTTCCTGTCCGTTATATCGGTTGCCAGCACAAGGCCCATTTTCCTGCCCCTGATTTCAATTACTTCAATAGAAACCATGGCATACCGTATCTCACCGTTTTTTCTTCTGATGGCTGCGTCCTGGTTAATTACACCGGAACCTTGCTTAAGAATATCGACCCAAATTTTGCGACTTCCGGATCTCACAAACAAGTTCATCTCATCGGCAGAATGACCTATGACCTCATCCCTTGAATAGCCAATCATATCAAGAAATGCAGGGTTTACATCCATGGAAAAACCGGTTTCGAGGTCGAATATATTAATTCCAACCGGACTGGAATGGAATATTTTTGAGAACCTTTCCTCACTTTCCCGTTGTTTTTCCTGCGCCTGTTTTAGCCCGGTAATATCAACAAATGATATTAATACACAATTTTCATCTGAAAGAATAATAGGCCTGGCTGAAATTATTACAGTTTTAACTTCGCCCGACTTCGTTTTAACCAGAATTTCTTCGTTTTTTATATAGCCGGATCGGGAAAGCATTTCTTTTAAAGACTGCCTGATCGATAGATCAACAAAAGTACTGATATCCTGATCGTGTTTGCCGGTCACTTCCTCTTTGGTATACCCCAGGATAGAAGTAAAGGCCTCGTTTACAAGGACGAATTTATTTTCAGAATTAACAATAACGATAGCTGATGGATTGGATTCAAAAGCCGTTTCAAAGTTCTTCCGCGAAATTTCAAGAGCTTCTTCCGACTTGATTTTTTCTGTAATCAGTTCTGAAAACAAAACAATTCCTCCTATGCGGCTGGAGTTTTCAAACCATGGCGTTATTTTCCATCGTACCCAATCCACTGATCCATCTTTGCGCCTGAATAAGTCTTTCTCCTTGGATTCGGTTGCACCCGACAGGCATCTTTTATGAATTTCCTTCCATTGATCAGGTACTTCCGGAAATACTTCGTATTGATGTCGTCCTATGATGTTTTTATCCAGGCCATAATCACTCAGGAACCGCTGGCTTACCGCAATAAAATTAAGTTTACTGTCAAACATCGCAATGCCTGCAGGAGCATATTCCACAAATAGTTTGAGTTTATTTTCGCTGATCTGTAACGCCTCCTGTGCCAGTTTCTGCTTGGTGATATCCAGGCTCAGGACAAACAATCCGTCAGGTATAGGTGTGATAGAAAGATTAAAATATCCCCTGGATTTATCTTCATAGGTGAATTCATTATAAACGTTCCTGAATACCCTGTTTTCCATACAATCCTTCATGACAGAATAGATAGTTGTATTTTCAAAATCAGGAAAACATTCGGTTATTTTACGGCCGATAAGAGAATCTCTTTCCATACGGGCATCCCTTACAGCAGCGTCATTCAGGTATTTATACGTCCAGTCTTTTCCAAGGATCTGACACCCTTCAATCATATGGTCCATAACGTCACGGAGCTGATGCTCAATTTTCAATTTATTTTGCAGCGATTGTTGCAACTCGCTCTCGACAGCCTTGCGTTCCGATACATCCTCGATTATGGCAATGATACCGCTAATTTCACCATGACCATCCCGAAAAGGTGACGCTGAGAACCGGACATCAATGCGTTTACCTGTAATGTCAAGCCGAACCGTTTCAAATCCTTTTATGGTTTCACCTGCAAGTATCCGGGTCCTTACACCAATCGCCTCTTCCGATTTGTCAGGTGGAATAAAAGAGGCATAGTTACCGATAGTTTCCTCTTTTTTCCATCCGAATATCTTTTCAGCAGCTTCATTCCAGATTTTCACCACTCCGTTAATGTCCGTTACTACAATGGCATTGGGTGAAGTCTGGAATACAGCATTGTAATTCTGAATGATCTGATTTAATTTTTCCTGTGTATTACGGTAATTTGATATATCCCTTCCGACAAAAACCGCACCTTTAATCTTCCCTGTCTTATCATATATGGGGTTATGAGTTACCTCATAATGTAATGTATTGGGTGATTCACCCCATGAGGCCTCGTCAATCCATTGCTCTCCCCTCAGCGCTTTATCAATATTGAATTTTACCTTTTGAATGTCGGCGGCAAGCGGAAAATAGTCAAGGATACTTTTGTCCAGTCGGATGTCTGCATTATGCAGGAATTTCATTTGTTCTGCATGAATCTTGTTAAAACTGGTGTACCTGTATTGGGTGTCAACTGAAAAAACAGGTAGTCCAATGGATTCAGTTATGCTTTTGTAGATATTCTCAAACGGCTCGTTGTTTTTTTCCATGCTTTGCAGATCAGAAAATTAGTAATCAGAATATGGCTTGATCGGGGTTTTATCCGGTATATTACAGTAAACAAAATTTAACCATGGACTTCGTAAAGGAAATATATGAATTTTGTTTGAAAAAAAATCAGGCTGACTACCGGATTTTGATCCCGTTTAAATTTTCATTACTTTTAGTATGATTGATATAAATACAATGAACCGCATCATTTTTCTGATTTGCTTTGCCTGGGTTTTTAATGCATGTTTAGCGCAAAATCCTTTTATAACCCATATGTATACCGCCGATCCCTCGGCAAGGGTGTTTAACGATACGCTTTATGTTTATCCGTCGCATGACGAGGATACGGCCACGCAGTTTTCGATGAAAGACTGGCATGTGTTTTCAACAACCGACATGAAAAAATGGACCGATTACGGTGTTGCGCTATCTCTGAACGACTTGGGCTGGGCTCATTCTGAGGCGTGGGCACCTGATTGTGCATACAGAAACGGTAAGTATTATTTCTATTATCCGGTTGAAGCCAGTAAAATAGGGGTTGCAGTGGGTAGCAGGCCGTACGGGCCGTTCAAGGATCCTCTCGATTCGGCATTGATCCATACCAAATCGAAAGGTGTAGTGTGCAACCGTGATTTCATTGATCCCTGTGTTTTCATTGACGATGACGGACAGGCTTATCTTTACATGGGACAACTCGTTGTGAATGCAATTAAGCTCAATAAGGACATGATTTCATACGACGGCAGGGTTTACCTGCTCGAAGGCACTGATGATTTTTTTGAAGCCATCTGGATGCATAAATACAAGGGCAAATACTACCTGTCGTATGCCGCTCAGAGCGGTGAAATTAAATACTGCATGAGTGACAACCCACTGGGGCCTTTTCAATATAAAGGCGTTGTGTTGCAGAAAATGAACAGTGGCACCAACCATCATTCCATTGTGCAATATAAAGGCCAATGGTATTTATTCTATCACAACTCCGACTTGTATTTCAGGAATAATCCCGGCATCAAACCCCTATTTGGTTGGGGCCATCCCGGCAGTCCGCATCCTTTCAGAAGGTCCATTTGTTTTGATAAGCTTTATTATAATGCGGACGGCACAATCAAACAGGTAATTCCCACAGGAGGAATTTCTCAATAGTTCTTTTATCGGGGTCGGACCAAACTATTTTATTGATATTAAGGGATTTAAAGTTATTTTTTTACCTGTTTTTGGTCTTACAGAGTCATTTTTGACCCTATTTTTAGCCTTCTAAGAAATCAGATTCAACCGCCGCAAAACAGGTGTTTTCTTAGAAGGCCATTTTACATGCCAAAAATGATGCTCTAAGGCCAGATATTGGCCTTTTTTTATTATTAAAAAACTAATATACAACATAATAGCCTGGTCCGACCCCGAATAAGTACCAACCGGCGGAATTTCACAATAGTATTTTTTGGTGGTCACTTTAAAACCTCATTTCAGGCAACCTTTGGCCGGGAATTTGCATCATGATTGTGATTTAACGGTTATGAAATATGTGTTTTTGCTTTCGCTACTGCTTCTTGCAACCTGTGAGAATACAGATGCGCCGAATGATGAAATGGTTAAACTGGCCGGCATTCCCGAATGCATCCAGGCCAGGATTGATGAGATAAAAAGTGAACCTGTATGGAACCCGCCTGCAGAAATATACTCTTACAACTACAAGGGCCGGACTGTATATTATATTCCCCAGCATTGCTGCGATATTCCCAGTGAGCTGACGGATGCCCGGTGTAATTATATCTGTTCACCCGATGGGGGTATTGCCGGCGGCGGTGACGGCCGGTGCGCTGACTTCTTCACAACAGCTAAAAACGGGCGTCTCGTCTGGAAAGATAACCGGTAACCTATTTCTTTAATGCAGCTTTTGTAAAAATATAACCCGGAATTTCCTGGTCGAACTTAATGTTTGACATTTTAAATTCAGTGCCGTTTCCTTCTTTCAGCATGTCTTTATATAAGACTTTTGTGGGAAACCAGCGGCCCTGGATGTTTTGTACATCCGATAATTCAGTGCGTTTCAGCAATTGCCCGCTCCGGGCATATAGTTCCTGCTTCAACGGGATGAATCTTTCCCTGTCGACCCATATCTTTTGTTTATAATAAGCTACATCATTGACCTTTGCGGTTAGTTCAAGCACCCAGGTATCCCTGTCGCCGATCTTTTCGTTTCCCGAAAAAACGGCCGTATACAAATCAGTCAGTTTACGGTCATCCATCATATCCTCATACGAAAGGTCAGAACCCATAACCGATTGCCTGAGAAGATGACCGGATATCTGGATCGTACGATCGGCCGAAGGTGAATAAATCCACAACTGTCCTTCAAGCTTAAGCATCTTGGTTCCTTTGTCAGATGCCGGGGCCAGGTATTCGGTGAATGACCTGTTTGACCCCTCGGAATAAGTCTTTGACTGAACCGTGCGATCATTTCTTTTTCCGTGGATTGTCATAGTGGATTCAAAAACCCTGCTACGAGCCGACATGTTTTTATCCACGCGGTTCAGCATCATTAGCGGATCCTGTGACAACACCGATGAAAACAGGCTGCAGCCGCCAATTATTAGAGCCATTAATTTTACTTCTATCGTTTTCATTTTAAGCCTCCAATTCTTTGAATAATTGTGCTGTTTTTCTTTTAAATATTCCGATGCCGGCAAGAGAAGTACCGATAATCGTTGAAATCACTCCGGGGATAAACCCGATGTAATAGTCGGTTACTGTTATTCTTGCCCTTACCACATCCGGCATCATAACAGCCGCTGTGGCTCCCTTTGTAAATGTTTCTATATGCAGACCGTATGTTTGCATAAGCCATGCGAATCCCAGGCCAAAACAGGTTCCGATTATGGTTCCGGCGATGCCAATCATCACCGATTCATAGATCATCATGCGGTATACGTGACCCTTTTCTTCGCCCATGGCAAGTCGGACTCCGATTTCACCATATCGTCGCAGGGCACCCAGCAAACCGGCGTTCCAAAGCACCAGCGACATGGCAATAATAAATACGAAGGTTATAATGGAACCCATACTTTCCGACATAAAGATATATGTGTCCATTCCCCTCTGGTCGCCAAGCTTTTGCATAACCGGTTTATAAAGGTCTTCGCTTGTATTGTATTTCGAATTAAATTGTCGGGCAATTAATTCTTCCTCGTCGTTATCATAATACCCCTCTTTTGAAAATCCGAGAATCTCGCTTGCAGCATCGGTCATTTCAAGTGCCTGCTGCACATCGGCGATATCGGCAATGAGAGTTCCCCTGTCGAGTGCATTGGTTCCAAACCGTACTGTACCGGCAACAGTGAAATTACTGATTGCCATTCCCCCATTCATTGTCGATCCGATAAGGGTTACCTGCTCTCCCGGTTTCACCTGCAGCTTCTTTGAAAAGGCGTCGCTGAGAAGAATCTCTCCCCTCTTTTCGGGTAGCCTTCCGTTCACAAGTGATTTTGCCAGGTTGAGCCGCTCTGCCTCTTCACTGCCTTCCGACAATAAATCAATTCCAAGTCCCATTGCCGGACCCTGGCTCCTGGTTTCACCGGTTGTATCAGGCACATCAATCAATCCCCCGAAATTGATACGGGGCGTCCATTGAAATCCGGGGAAATCTGTTGCCAGCTTTTCTTTCATTTTCCCGGCATCAAGCATAGCCAGATCATTCGGAAACTGGTCGGCGTTATCGGCATAGGCTTTAGTCATTACCTTAAGATGACCGGTAGTGAACTTAGCCGTCATTTCAATCATGTCCGACATAAGTCCTGTAATGTATGAATGCATAAATACACTGAGCATAACGCCAAGCGCTACCACAATCACGGGCAGCCGGCTCCTGCTTTTATCCCGCAAAAGTCCTTTGAATAAGAATCGTATCATTGCAATTTCCCCCTTAAAGCTTCTGTTGGTTTCAGTCGTGCTATTTTCCTCGATGGCCAGTAACTTACAAGTGCAGTTGTAAGCAGAACCAGCAGCGTCGTTGACATTACCAGTCCTGCACTATAAACCGGGTATAATGTATCTGCTATGGCAATTCCATAATCACCTCCATTAACTGGCAGCTTAAAACCGGTTTGCGCCTGCCAGATAAAAAACGGCAATCCGTATATTGTTGCGAGCACAGCGGCAAGAACAGCATGCATGGCTCCTTCGAGTGTGAACAGCCACACAACCTGGCTCTGGGTGTATCCAAGCGCCACATAGGTTCCTATTTCTTTCTGACGCCTGAAAATGGATAATACCTGTGTGTCAAAAACAGCCAAAAGGGCCAGCAGCAAAAGAATAATGTAGAATATTGACTGGCTTGCGGATTTTGTTTTGATCATCGATTCCAGGTCAGCTACAAGGGCTTTCTGAGGCATCCTTTTCCATTGAGGTCCCGGAGAAACAACCAATTCAGGAGTTTTAACCGTAAACAGAGTTGCTTCGCCAGGCATTCCGAGCATTCTCTGCAGGGTATCCAGCGGAATCCAAACCTGTCCCACATCCACTGACGGCACATTGGATTTAAAAACAGCGGCAATGCATATTTCAGTGGCATCAAAAGTGCCGTTGGCATCGCGCCACCTGAGTGTAGTGTAATCACCGGCCTTCAGTTTAGTTGAGCGGGCCATGTTTTCACCGATTATGGCCGGGATAGCGCCGCATGCTGTGTCAAACTTCTCAGTGGGAAGTGCCAGCAGGTTCTGCTTTGCATCAATACCTTTAATCATAACCGATTGAATCCGTCCGGAAGGATAAATGGTGCCCTGTGATATAAGAACAGGAACGATTACTTTATTTTGAACAGGAGTTGCCAGGGAATCCGGGATCCGACCATGAGCATCCTGCAATGAAAACGGATCAAAGGGATCATAGGACTGATGCCAGATTTGTCCGCTTCCGATTTCCCACCGGATCATATCGATTTTTGCCTGGCGGTCCCATCCTGCAAGCAACCCTTTCATCCAGATAATCACAACAAAAGAAAAAGAAAGCACAATCACATTCAGCCAGGTGCGCAGCCCGGCACCGACAAGATTACGATAGGCCAGTTTAAATGCAGTTTTCATAACCCATGTATTAATTCAGCACCTCATCCCGGTTAACAGACCCGTCCACAAGGAAAACCTTTCGTTTCAGATAACCGATAACCTTTTCGTCGTGAGTGGCAAAAAGGAAAGTCGTGTTCAGTTCTTTATTCAGTTTCACCATGGTTTGCAGGATATTGTGAGAATTAGCCGCATCCAGGTTAGCTGTAGGCTCATCGGCCAGAACAAGCGACGGCTTTTTAACCATGGCTCTTGCAATGGCCACACGCTGGCATTCGCCGCCCGAAAGCTGCGGAGGTTTTGAGCGCTCCTTATCAGTAAGTCCCACCCATTCCAGCGCTTCCATCACCATTTTCCTGCGTTCGGCAGTACTGTAATCAAGCAGTAAAAGAGGGAATTCAACGTTTTCAAAAACGGTGTGAACAGCAAGAAGATTATAGCTCTGAAAGATGAAGCCGAGGTTTACTTTGCGAAGTTGAGCAGCCTGTTTGGCATTCAGGTCACCAATCGATTTACCGAGCACGGTTACCCGGCCGTCTGTGGGACTATCCAGTGACCCGATAATATTCAGCAGGGTGGTTTTACCTGAACCGCTGGGGCCGATGAGTCCTGCAAATTCTCCTCCGCCGAATGAGATATTGATGTTTTTCAGCGCCGTAAATACTGCTTTTCCCATTGGGAATCGCTTGGTAAGTCCGCTGATCTCAATTATTTTATTGTTTTCCATAATGGTTAATAATTATATACAATCATAATTTGAAAGCCTTTACCGGCAAATAACTGCGATGATTCACCCTGTTGAGGCATGATATACTGAGCCGGGTTCATAAAAGCCATCAGGTAACCGGTCATCTTCCCAAAGTCATGCTTGAGGTTAAGGAAGTTGTAAAAATTACCATGAGTCCAGTCGTAGAACACAATACCGCTGAGATTATCGTTCATGACGAGCGGATAGGATAGGGAAATTCCTGTGAAGGACGTGTTCTTTCTGAACTGAAACGCGTTCTCATCCAGAGCAAACACAAGGTGCTCAGCGATCACATTAAGTCCGTTGCCTAAACCGAATGTATAATCGATTCCTGCTGTAAATAACTCCTGGTTTGTGTAGAATCCGGAGTATCTTGTTTTCCCGATCCATGTTCCTTCAAACCAGAGGCCAACGCCTACATCCCATTTGCCGTCGATCCCTATGCGGTTCTCTCCTACTCTTCCGTATTGTTGAAAATCTCCGGTCAATCCGCGTGTATCAGCAATCCGGTGATGAAACGAGAGGGCCACCTCTCCTTTGGGAACCGGCGACTGAAAGCGCCCGCCATATTCAGGCAATTCAGCGGATTTACCGGTTTCCCAGGTTTTAGGACCTTCATTTCCATACAATCCCCAAAGCCATAGATTCGCATTATTAAGGAAATAATATCGGAACAGAAGGCTCCAGACTCCGTCGGTAAGCTGAAGCGGATCGCGGGGATCAAGCTGGTCAAACCACATTAAGGGACGAAGCATGGATGCCGACCCGAAATTGATCTTCTGCAATCCCAGCCGTAGTTCATATTGATCCGCTGAAAAACGCGCCCATACCCTGTAAGGCTTGATTTTTCCGTAGGAATGTATTGTATCAAAAGGTGAAAATCCAAGAGAACCATTGATGTTGGCAGACGCTTCAAAATCAATCATCCTGTCTTTTTTTAGCTTCACCTGGTAATCGAATGCGGGAATATAACGCAAACCGGCATTCACAGGCAGGTCTATTTCCGGATTAACATGCATCCAGCCTGAAACCATTCCTGAAAAGGAAAGGGAATCCTGTGCCCCGACCGATATAAAGGGTAGAACTAAAATCAACGTCAATATAGCTTTCAGCTGTTTCATCTTAATTTTTCGGAGAAATGCCAAATACAAAAAAGGTGGCCAGTTCCATTACCATATCCTGAGGTTTTTCATACATACTGATCAGAAGCGGATCATTGATCATGTCCATCATTTTTTCTGCAAAATACAGGATGAGCTCAGGCTTGATATCCTTTCTGAAAAGCCCTTTTTTCTGGGCATTCCTGAAATCGTCCATGATTTCTTTCCATAGCCTGCGATTAACCTGTTCGATATGTTCTTTAAGTCCGAGTTCAGGGTTATTGTAAAAATCAGCAAGGAATTCCTTACTGATGTCATTGGTTCCTTCCTGCTTAAGTTTCAGCATCCTCATCATTTTTTCAGCAGGCGAACCTTCCTCGGACATAAAAAGTTTGAATTCACGGATTCCGCGATCCGCCTCGTTGTCATAAATTTTCCGCGCCAGTTCGATTTTATTGGGGAAAAATTTATAATAGGTCATTTTGCTTATACCGGCTTCCCTGCAAATTTCTTCAATGGATACCCTTTTAAATCCGTATTTCCAGAACAGTGACCTTCCGGTCTTCAAAATCGTGTCGTATTTTGCATCAGACGTTTTCATTATTAGGATACGTTTAATGGTACAAATATACGATTTTTGTAATTATTATGCTATTTCGTAAAGTTTTTTTTTATTGTTTTTCTAAATGCCCTGAGACGCTGACAGGTCCTCCGGACGCTGTCAGGTCTCCCCCACACACCTCTCACTTCTCACTTCTCACTTCTCCCCTGAACTCACCAGGGGTCTGATGGTACACTTCACGGAAACATTTAATAAAATAATGCGATTGGTTAAACCCTGTCAGATAGGCTATTTCAGCAACGGAATGATCGGTATTCCTCAGGAGATGAAGGGATTTCCGTAAGCGGACAAGACGAATAAACTGGTTTGGACTTTGTTCGAGCAGCACACGGAATTTCCGGTGAAGAACCGTTTTACTTACATTCATAGCCGAAGCAAACTCATCAATCCGGAATTCAGGTTCCATAATATGTTCCTCTATTACCTGCATCGCCCTTTTCAAAAAAGCTTCGCGGGGGTCAAACTCGATATTCGTTCTGTCGTCTTCCCCGGAAACCAGCCATGAAAGAATCTGCCTTTTCCGGTTCCCTGAAGTTGTGTGGATGTTTATCATCTGATTGAGCAAGGCTTCACCATCAAAGGGTTTTTTAATATACAGGTCCGCCCCTTGCTGGTACCCCTGGAGCTCATCATCGGTGGTTACAAGGGCTGTAAGAATCACAACAAATATGTCTGAAAACTGGGGATTTTGCTTTATGGTGCGGGTCAATGATAATCCATCGAGGTCGGGCATCATAATATCCGTAATGATTATCTCAGGCATTATTTTTTCAATCATTGCAATTGCCTGTTGGCCATTTTCCGCCGTAAACACATTAAAGCTGGCTTCGAGTTTTTGCTCAAGATAATCACGCATATCCGGGTTGTCCTCGACAATGAGGATGGTAGATTTATCGCCCGAAACGGATTTGAGTGTTTCAGGTTCGCCGGCTGATTCCGCCATTTTAACCGGGATACAAACTTCAATTTCAGTGCCTTTGCCAGGTTCGGATTTTACCATAACTGTTCCCCCGAGTTTTTCGGTGAATTTCCGTACAATGTAAAGCCCGAGTCCTAACCCTTTTGTTTTGGCAAAAGGGATGCCATCGGATTCCTTAAAGAATTTTTCGAAAATACGGGCCTGGTTCTTTAGTTCCATCCCGGTACCATTATCTTTTACACCCATGGTCAACTGGTTCAGGTGATCAAGTGAAAGTTTTACCTCCACCTGACCCTTATCGGGCGTGAATTTAATGGCATTGCTGATAAGGTTAAAAAGGATTCGTTCTATTTTAACATGATCTGTAATGATTTCAAGCATGTCGTGAGATGAAACAAAACCAAGGCTGATTTTTCTTGATGTGGCGAGGTAATCAAATGCGTTTACAACCATCCTGCAAAAGGATACAATTTCAATTTTTGTCTCTTTCAGCTCATCATTGTTTAATTCAGCTTTTTTAAAGTCGAGTATGGTTCCGAAAATATCACTCAGGTAAGACGCATTTTTATGAATGATCCTGAGTTTATCCTTAACACCGTCTTTATTATCCTGGTCTCTCAGAAGATCATTCAAAGGTGAGATTATAAGGGAAAATGGTGTCATCAGATCATGCGAAAGGCCGGTAAAGAAGCTTTCTTTTTCGCGTAATAATTCCTGTTCTTTTTCCTTACCGATTCTGAAGAGTTCGGCCACCTGTTTCTTCTTGTTATGGTTAATCGCAAGCCATATTGCTAAAATCACGATTAAGATTATTAATGCCACTGCAATAATCCTGAACCATTTTGTTTTCCACCATGGAGGGACTATGGTAAGGTGTATAGCCCGACAGATACCAGATTCCGGAGAATTGTCAAATTTCCTGATCTTAAGGGTGTATTCACCGGGGTTTAGTTGCGAAAAGGTAATAGGATTTTTTAAATCAAGATGTTGCCACTTTTTTGTGAATCCTTCAATTATATATTGATACCGGTTTACATACAAATCCGGTCCCGATTCCGCAAAAAGTAAAGAAATCCAGCGGCTTTTATACGAAAGTGTAATCGAAGAAGCATATTCAGGTGCGACGTGTGTTACTACGATACCCTCGATCTTATCACCGGCATTAATTATTTTATGGTCAATCTGAAGTTCAGTCAGAACAATCTGATCGGCGTTTTCATGGTGCAGTAAGGTATACGGATCAACAATAATCAAATTATCAGTAGTTCCGAACACAAGATAGTCTTTGCCTTTAAAACGTGTTTTAGTGCTTGAAAGAATAGCATGATTGCCAACCTGGTCCCAGTCAATCTCAAAAACATTACTATCCCTTGAAACATAACAAAACAGTCTTTCGCCGATTGAAAACCAGAGATTATTCTCTCCGTCGGGAATAAGTGATCGCACTGCTCCCTGCGGAAGACCATAATCAGCAAACAGGGATTCAGCTTTTAACGGATCAGCATTATAATTTAGTTGCATCAATGAAGTGGAAGTCCCGATCCATAACAGCCTGTTCTTATTGTCAAAAAACAACCGGTAAATCAGTTCTCCCGAGAGTTCACCCTTATGAGCAAGCCGACCGGTTTTTGTATTGAACCTGAATAAACCGCTATGAGAGGAAATAACCATGGTAGAGTCGTCAAAAGGCGCAAATCCTGTTATTTCTTCCCGCCTGAAATTATCATAGTATGTATACTTTCCGGGCAAGCCTGAATCAAACTTCAGTGAACTCAACCCGCTTTGTTTCGTTCCGATCCAAACGGTACCGTCATCAGTCTGAAAAAATGAAGTGACTTTTTGAATAGCAGGATCATGCCTGAATACTTTAAAACCGAAATGTTCATCCTTTCTGTTCAGGCTGTAAGGAATTCCCATTCCGTCATGGCCTGCAAATACCAGATCTCCGTTGGTGTATAAGCTCAGCATGAAATTGGCGAGATCTTCCTTTTCAGAACCTATGCTCAACGGGATAAGCTTTTTATCCTGCAGGCTTAACCTATACAAACCTGATCCCTGTGTCCCCACCAAGATATTACCGTTTCCCAGGTCTGCCAGTGAAGTAGCCGGTGCAGGCAGTTTTCCTTCTGCAGGAAAATGAGAAAACCCGGTTTCAGTATCGCTGAACCGGATTAATCCTTCTCCGTAAGTTCCCACCCATATGTTATTATATTGGTCTCTCAGCAAGGAGTTAATTAATGAAGCGGAGAATCCTTTTCCCGTGAATCCGGACCTGACAGCGAAATCATTGTCCATTTTTTTCAACCCGTTGCCCCAGGTGCCAAGAAATAAAGAACCATTTTGCCCGGAAGCCATCCTGAAGATGGAATGAAATCGACTATCGGAATACTGCCCGGCAATTTTCATCTGTCCGGGGTCTGATTCATCCCAATTCAGTTTCAACAATCCCGATGACCAGGTAGAGCACCATAGTTCATTTTTACTCCCGTCATCAAGAAAACGCGTAACTGAGGCGTTTCGGTGTTCATTTTCAATCCACCTGTTTTTCGAAATATCATAAACAAAATACCCGAAATAAGTACCGACCCTTAAAAAGCCCCGTGGTTTTTCGAGGAGAGAGGATACGATATATCCGGGGTAATGGATCTTCACCCTGAAGTGCTTTTTATCTTTTCCTTCGGGAACCAGTTGATATAAACCCTCCTCCCATGTTCCAAGCCATATATTCAAATGTGAATCTTCGAAAATGGAAATAACCCTGACCGGCACACTGTCTCCGATAAGGTCGTTAAGATGCATAAAGGTTTGGAGCCGGGGATTATAAATGTCGGCCCCGCCTGATTTCAACCCGATCCATAACAGGCTGTCCCTGTCGAAATAAAGACATTCCGTATTGTTCTCCCTGAGACTGTTGGTATTGCCCGGTTGATGCCTGAAGACTTTAAAGTGCTTGCCGTCGAATCGGTTAAGGCCATCTGTCGTCGATATCCATAAAAAATTTCCATTTTCTATTATATCCGTCACTTCAACACCAGAAAGACCATCTGTTATATTATACCGGATAAATTCCTGTGCTGGTGCCGGTAAAGTAAACCGAACCAGGAGAGTTAAAATCAATGCAATTTTTAAGCGGTGTTGCATTTCTGTCTGTTTTGAATCCATCATTATCAACGGCTTAACCCTATGACACGATTCTGTTATGAATGGGTTCTTTTCTGTTATCGGCTTCAGTGTGCCTTATATAATTTCATGATTGAAATAGAATCCAATTTATGAAAATTTATCAGAAGTCAGCATTAGGTATTCTCTTCCTTACCATCATACTTTATTGTTTGCCTGTTTATTCAGCATCAACAGGTACTTCCGACGGCTCCCTTAGCATATCCGGAACTGTAAGAGACGAAACGGGTAATGGATTTCCAGGGGTATATGTAAGGGAAAAAGGAACCGCTAACGGTGCAATAACCGATATAGCAGGCAATTATACTGTTAAAGTGACCGATGGTAACGCAACGCTTGTCTTTACCTTTATAGGATATAAGACGCAGGAAGTGCAGTTAAACGGACGGTTGATAATTGACATTACCATGCAACCTGAAGTGGCACAACTCGACGAGGTTGTCCTTGTCGGCTACGGCACCCAGAAGAAAACAACGGTTTCAGGGTCAGTGGCCCAGGTAAACGGACAGGAAGTATCGAGGTCGCCGGCATTGAATGTTACCAATTCACTGGCCGGTTCAATACCGGGGCTGGTAACAGTAGGGCAAAGCGGTGAACCGGGTGAAGATTATGCCACCTTATATATCCGGGGACAGAGTACGCTGAATGATAATTCTCCACTGATTGTCATTGACGGGGTACCGAACCGGTCGCTTGAGAGAATTGACCCGGCAACAATTGAAAATATTTCCGTGTTAAAAGACGCGTCAGCAGCAATCTATGGTTCCCAGGCTGCAAACGGTGTCATTCTGGTGACCACAAAGCGGGGTAATGCTGAAAAATTACAATTTACAGCCAGCTACACCATGGGATGGACCCGGCCTACGAGGATACCGGAACTTACAAATTCTGCAGAGTTCGCCACACTGGCCAACGAGGTAAACTATTATGATAACAGGCCTGCTGTATATACACCGGAGCAGATTGAAGCATTTCGTTCCGGTTCAGACCCCTGGCGTTATCCAAACACAAACTGGTTTAAGGAAGTTCTTAAACCGTGGTCAATGCAGGGTAATGCCAACATAACCATGTCAGGCGGAAATGAAAAAATCAGGTCGTTTGTATCCATTTCGTCACGAAACCAGGATGGATTTTTCAAAAACAGCGCCAGCAAATACAAACAGCACGACATAAGGGCAAATATCGACCACAAGATCAATAAGTATATTGATTTCTCGGTAGATGCCGGTTTACGTGTTGAGCAGAGAACATCTCCGACCGCCTGGTCCCCGGCTATCTTCCTGAACCTGATGACTGCCCTGCCCATGCAGGTAGCCCGATGGCCAAATGGTTTACCCGGCCCCCCGCTGGATCCCAGTAACCAGGTGAATCCTGTTGTTCAGGCTACGCCTGATGGCGGTGTAGCAGAAGGCGAGAATTATGTTTTCAATGTAAATTCAAAGCTCCTTGTTAAAATTCCCGGTATTGAAGGACTTACTTTAACGGCTACCGGCGCGCTCGACAGGGGGCTGAATTACAACAAGTCGTTTTCAAAGCATTACCAGCTTTACCAGTGGGATCGGGTTACAGTAGATGCGGACAACCTGCCTGTTCTCGAAAGCAACGGATTCGGAGAATCCAATCTGCAGCAGTCGCTCACCATTAACAAGGAATATGTGGTTAACGGTTTCCTGACCTACCAGCGAAAATTTGATGACCATAACCTGAACATAGTGACCGGTATGGAGCTAATCCAGAACAATTATTTCTGGTTTACAGCCGAACGCCGGAATTTTACACTCAATTATCCTGATGAGCTTAATTTTGGTGATGAGGACAAACAATATGCTTCCGGTTCGAACCCGGGTATCAACCGGTGGAAGAATTATTTCGGCCGCTTTAATTACACACTGAAAGACCGGTATATTGCTGAATTTGTATGGCGGTACCAGGGTTCCAGCAAATTCAGCCCCTCTACACGATGGGGGTTTTTTCCCGGTATTTCGCTTGCCTACAGAATTGCAGAGGAACCTTTCTGGAAAGACCTGCCTTTTGCCGGTTTCATTCCTTATATGAAAATACGTGCCTCCTGGGGGAAAACCGGCAATGACCTGATTCCTGCCTACCAGTTTTATTCATTGTATGAGCAATCATGGCGAAATTTCATTTCAGGAAACGGCACTACATACCCGGTATATGGTGAAAGCCTGGCAGGCAATTCTAAAGCCCAATGGGAAGAGGCCAACCAGTTCAACGTCGGAACCGATATGGGCTTCTTAAACAATAAACTGACTTTTACTTTTGATTACTTCAATAATCTCAGGACTAAGATCCTCATCAGCCAGGCGGCTTCCATCCCGGACATGACGGGCACATCGGACAAACTGCCATTGATAAACCTGGGAAAAGTAAGAAACCAGGGCTTCGATTTTGAATTATTGTGGCGGGATAATGATCATGAACTTGATTATTCGGTGGCATTTAATGGCCTGTGGGCAAAGAACAGGGTATTATTCTTTGATGAAGCCGAAGGTATGCTTCCCTGGCAAAAGCAGACCGGTCATCCTATGAAATCAGGCATCTTTTATATAGCTGATGGCATTTTTCACACTCAGGAGGAACTTGATCAGTATCCGCATATGAACAATGCGCGCACAGGGGATGTCAGGTTCAAAGACATCAACGACGACGGGAAGATCAACGGGGATGACATGAAACGCATTTATAAAAACGTGGTTCCTACCATTTCAGGCGGAATCACGGTGAAACTTATGTACAAAAGCTTTGACCTGGCCCTGTTGGTGCAGGGACAGGCAGGGGGTATAAAATACATCCAGTATATGGGAAGCAAGACCGGTTCAAATTACATGAAAGATTTTTATGATAACCGCTGGACGGAAGATAATCCGTATGCCGATTATCCGCGGACTTTCAACAGGAATGATGAATATTGGGTAAGCTCTGAAAATGCAAATACCTTCTGGCTAAGGAAAACCGATTTTATCCGGTTGAGGAATTTTGAACTGGGTTATAACCTTTCACAAAAGATTGCGGGCAAATTAGGACTTACGGGTTGCAGGATACATGCAGGCGGATATAACCTGGTCACCTGGACACCGGACATGCGAGATTTTGATCCCGAGCTTGAAGCAAAAGGTGATGGCATGGCAGGGGAAGGATACCCTTTGCAGAAAATGCTTACAGCCGGCTTATCCATAACTTTTTAAAAGAGTAAGAAATGAAACGTTCTGCATACACACTGGTATTCCTTTTTTTAGCTGCCCTTACCAATTCCTGCGATGACTATCTCGACACCTATCCCGGTGATAAATATGATGATGCCACGGTTTGGAAAAATACAAGCCTGATTGAAAGTTTCCTGTTTGGTATCTATAATGGAGTCCCCTATCCTCATACCTGGCTCTCCAACGCGTCGCTTGTGGATGAAAGTGTTCCCATTCAGAATGACGGGATTATGGACCGTGTCCTTCAATCGAATATGACCCCGGAGGAGCCCGGGGCATTCAAACCCAACTGGGCAGCTTGTATGGACGGATGGTGGTGGAATTATGCATACGGCAATATAAGGTCGTGTAACCTGTTTTTTGAAAAAATTCATCTTGCTGAGAATACCCCTGCTGCTTACCGGGAGCAGATGGTTGATGAAGTCCATTTTCTCAGGGCCTATTTTTATTATGTGTTGATGGCACAATACGGTGGGGTACCCCTTATTGATTATGTGGTAAACATAGGAGACAATTATAATATTCCAAGGAATACATTTGAAGAAACCATCAATTTCATACTGGCAGACCTGGATGCCGCATTGGCCGACAACAGGCTGGCAGGGCAAACTGATAAAACAAGGGCCACCACCGGTGCAGTGTATGCGCTGAAATCAAGGGTTCTGCTTTATGCTGCCAGTGAACTGCACCATAACACATCATGGTCATCGGGTTACTCACATCCGGAATTAATCGGGTATATAGGAGGCAACAGGACTCAGTTATACCAGCAGGCCAAGGAAGCCGCTGAGATGGTGATGGGAATGGGTTATTCGCTTTATAACGAAAATCCTGATCCATCGGCCAATTTCCAGGAGCTGTTTCTTGCCATATCGTCAAACGAACAGATATTCATTACAAGGCTTGATAAGGTCAATACATACTGGGCGATGGATTGGGTGGCATGGTTCAATGGCACGCCATCGTATGGAGGGTATGGTTTGAACCAGGTAACAGCCAATATGGCCAATTCCTTTGAGAACCTTGATGGTTCAAAATTCAATTTCGGGTTGCAGGCTGCCGATCCCTTTTCAAACCGCGATCCCCGGTTTAATGCTTCCATCCTGCACCATGGTTCACCCTGGTATCACAATGCAAATGATGTGGTAACACTGGATACCATTGATATTACCAAGGGAACCGGAATTGATTATAAACAGGGCAATTCGACCGGTTATTATCTAAAAAAGTTCATATCTCCCTCGCAAAACGACCATTACCAGGGAACACCACAACCCCAGCCTTATATCCAGTTAAGGTATGCAGAAGTTTTGCTCAATTATGCAGAGGCCTGCCTAGGGCTGGGTGAGGAAACAAATGCCCGCCAGGCAATGAACCTTATAAGACAACGGGCAGGCATGCCTGATATACCGGCGTCGGAAACAGGCCAGGTCCTGATTGATCATTACCGGAACGAAAGGAAAGTTGAATTAGGATTTGAAGTCCAGCGCTTCTTTGATGTGAGAAGGTGGATGATAGCGCCTGAGGCATATGGAGAGGCATATGGAATTCAGTATGATGGCTCGGAATATTCACAGTTTACCTATGAAACCCACGCATGGAATGACAGGAATTACCTCGTTCCCATATTATATGAAGAAATGCAGAAGAATACAGCTTTAATTCAAAACCCGGGATACTGATCATGAAATTACTCTCTCTTTTACCTGCTTGTTTTATTTTTCTGACTGCCTGCAGTTCCAACTATTCAGTTGATACTAACCCGGGTGAACTATTTGATTCGGGCTGGAAATTCCATCGCGGTGACATCCCTGGAGCTGAACGGAACGAAACCGGTGTCGAAGAATGGCGGAGCGTGAATTTGCCGCATGACTGGAGTATTGAAAATATCCCTGGGACAGAAAGCCCGTTTGATTCAACCGTTGAAAACGGTGTGGCCAGCGGGTTCACCAGGGGAGGAACAGGCTGGTACAGGAAGCATTTCAGGCTTGAAAATGCCGATAAGGACAAAACAATCCGGCTCTTATTTGACGGGGTTTATATGAACTCTGACATATGGATAAATGGTCATCATGCCGGTGGTAATTTTTATGGTTATTCAGGCTTTCCCGTTGATATCACCCCTTATGCCAGGTTTGGCGAAGATAATGTGGTGGCTGTAAAGGTGGAAAACAATTCGGTGAAATGCCGCTGGTACTCCGGATCAGGCATATACAGGCATGTGTGGCTTACCAGGTCCGGTAGAATAAGTTTCAGTCGGGGCGACATCCAGGTTATCACTCCGCTTGTGTCAGAAAAGCAGGCGCTGGTAAGAATCAAGGGAAATCTTGCTAATGACAATACAGTTAAAGGTAAAGCCCGGATTCAGCTTGTACTGTTGAGTAAAAACAATCATAAAATAGCATTGGCAACAGTTTCTGCTGAAATCGAAGCCAACCGGAATATCGAAATAACACATGACTTTATTATAAAAAATCCTGCTTTGTGGAGCGTAGATTCCCCAACACTATACAAACTGGTTGTAAAAGTATCAGAAGGGAAAAATCACGACGAATACGCACAGGATTTCGGAATACGAAAAATAGAATACAACGCGAAAGACGGGTTGCTTTTAAACGGTAAGCCGGTGAAGCTGAAAGGCGGTTGCATACACCATGATAATGGTGCGTTGGGAGCATGCGCATATGACCGTGCTGAAGAAAGGAAGATAGAGTTGCTGAAATCGGCTGGTTTTAACTGCATTCGGTTTGCGCACAACCCTCCTTCTCCGGCAATCCTGGATGCATGCGACCGACTGGGCATGCTGGCTATCGATGAATCATTTGATGTATGGAAATACGGGCATTTTGAAGGTGATTATTCGGCGAAATTCGATTCGTTATGGAAGAAGGACATTGAATACATGGTTCGCCGTGATAGGAATCACCCCTCTGTAATTATGTGGAGCATCGGAAACGAAATAAAAAAATCTGAGACGCCTGAGATTGCAGAAACTTGTATGAAACTTGCCGGACTGGTTAAAACGCTTGATTATACCCGGCCTGTCACTTCTGCTGTTAACAATATAAGTGTAGCCAAGGACACGTTTTTCTCATACCTCGATATAGGCGGATACAATTATGCACCCTTCCTGTATGAAGCTGACCATGAAAGGGTTCCCGACAGGATCATGTATGGTTCCGAATCGTTTGCATGGCAGGCATATGACTACTGGAAACAGGTAGAGGACCATCCCTGGGTGATTGGTGATTTTGTATGGACTGCTTTTGACTATATTGGTGAAGCTTCAATAGGCTGGAGAGGCTATCCCCAGGAACAAAACTTCTATCCATGGAACCTGGCATGGTGTGGCGACATTGATATTACCGGACATAGAAGGCCGCAATCATATTATCGTCAAACCTTGTGGGATTCACATCCTGTAACAGCCCTGTTTGTAGAACCTCCTGAAACCTCCTTTCCGGTGAACCCAAATAAAGCTGACTGGAGTGTGTGGGATTGGCCAGATGTGGTCCAACACTGGAATTTCGAAGGTTATGAAGGGAAAGCGCTTAATGTATCCGTATATACCTCCGCGACGGAAGCGGAACTCTTCCTCAACGGAAAATCACTGGGAAGAAAACAAAAAACTGCGGCGGACAAAAACCGACTTATATGGCAGGTACCCTATTCAAAAGGAATACTTTCAGCCATTGGATATACTGATGGTAAAAAAGATTCTGAAGCTATTCTGGAAACAGCGTATCCTGTTCAATCCATTGAAATGAGGGCTGACCGTTCACAGATATTAGCTAATTCCCAGGACCTGGCATTTATCGATATTGAGCTGCAGGATGAAGAAGGCAGAATAAATCCGGGTTCTGACCGGTTAATCCATTTTGATGTTTCCGGTTCGGGCACTTTGCTCGCAGTGGCCAATGCAAACCCCATGAGCACTGAAAGCTTTCAGCTGCCCCAGCGAATGACCTGGAGGGGCAGGTGCCAGGTAATCGTTAAAGCCGGCTTTGACCCCGGAATCATTAAAGTAAAAGCCTCATCGAAGGGTTTGCCTGAAAAAGTAATAGAAATCAGGGTGAAATGAAGATCTGTCTTTACATCATAGGAACTGCGTTGCTTATCCCTTTAATTATGGCTTGCAACAGACCCCGGACAACAAATTATTACTTTAACCCGGAAACAGGAAATGACACCCTTAACCCGGGTACCTCACCTGACTTGCCTTTCAGATCGGTGGCTAAATTAGCGGATCTGAAACTGAATCCCGGTGACAGCGTTTTGCTCAAATCGGGTGCTGAATTTAACGAGCCGGTCTATGTACATTGTTCAGGAAATCAAAGACAACCCATAGTTATAGGTAAATACGGCGGCAAGGAAATGCCGAGAATCAAAACAAGAGGTCATTCACCGCAAGCCGTACATATTTTTAATTCAGAACATATATACATCAGGGATCTTGACATTTCGAACAAAGGAGACACCAAGGTGACAGGATTAACGGGCATCCTGGTTGAATTAAAAGAGTTCGGTACAGCACATAACGTTACCCTCGATAACCTATATGTACATGATGTCACTGGCAGCGTGGCTACCGACAGTACGGGAGGCGGATCTGGAATAATGATCAGGAATTACCGGGATAATGTGGAAGAACCTTTCCTTTCAAGGTATGACGGACTGCTTGTACAAAATTGCCTGGTAAAGAATTGCTCCCGCGATGGAATACTGATGTGGGGAAACTGGATCAGGAGCAAATGGTATCCCAGTCTTAACGTGGTTATCAGGAACAATGTGCTGGAAGGGGTCCCGGGTTACGGGATTGTTCCTGTCGGTTGCCTGAAACCGCTTATAGAATACAATGTAATGAAAGACTGCCCGGATATTATGCCTCACGATGCCATCGCTGATGGTATTTGGCCATGGGCTTGCGACAGTGCCCTTATCCAGTTCAACACTGTAAGTGATATGAGCGGCAGTGTGGACGGGTATGGGTTCGATTCGGATTACGACTGCAAAGGCAGCATTTTTCAGTACAACCTCAGTTATAATAACCAGGGAGGTTTTTTGCTTATCTGCAACCCCGGGGGATGGCCGCCTGACTGGTGTACTGGCAATACAGGCACCATTATCCGCTATAACATAAGTATCAATGACGGAATTCGTGAAAAAAGAGTGGATGCCCATGGCCAGCCTTACTTTTCTCCGGTGATAAATATAACAGGGCCTGTGAAAAATACCCTTATTGAAAAGAACCTTTTTATCCTGCCGAAAAAGAAAAATTCTTCCATTGACCGCACACTGGTTCACTTTACTGATTGGCGGGGTTACGCAGATAATACATCGTTCCGAAACAATTATATACTGTCTGAAGAAATCCTAATTGCATGGAAACCCACAAAATCGACTAACAGTATAGCCGAAAACAACCTGTTTACAGGGAATCTGTCAGCCGATACCGAAGGTTTTCGAGAGATGCAAAACCTGTTCTCTTCCAAAGCCTGGTTTGACAGCAGAGACCCCGGCTGGAAAATACTGGTCAGTTTCATTGAAGATAAGGCTGTTACGATAAACGGGAATGAAATAAAGGTCCGGGATTTACTTTTCCTTGAAAATTCAAATTACAATTCAAATAAAGCTTTTTGATTTTTAACCTAATTATTATCACTATGAAGAAAACTCTACTTTTTATTGTTTGTGCCTTGTTTACAGGCTCATGGGCATTCAGCCAGGAATTGATCCACAATGGGGATTTCAGTCTGCCTGACGATTCCCGGAAATATGAACTGATTGATTCAATACCCTACTGGAGATCGGATGATATTACCGATGAAAACAGCGGAAGAACATTCGATGATCAGAATGAAAACGAACCTGTTTGCTGGCACTGGGACGGAGCTAAGAGCATTTACCAGGTTATCGGAACTGTTCCATCCGTTAAAACCGATTACACTTTCAGTTTTGATGCAACCTGCATGTATTCATGGTGGTCAAACGATTACAATACGGATCTTTACGTGATATTCAGCTCTTTTGCCGGTACAGATACTGCATCAAGAGTGAGTATGGATACCCTTACATTCGTATTTAACTGCGATGATTCCCTCTGGTTTACCTATGAAACCCTTGACAGTATTTTTACAATTGAAGCAGACAATGAGAAAGCAGGCGAAAATCTTGTTTTCGAAATTGACATTTACAATTCAAGGGATTTTGGTTATGGTGAATCGTATACTTACCTGTATTATGACAATGTAAGTGTGGTTGCCTCAACACCGGTGAAAACCAGCAATATTAAAGCAGATGACATCAATGTATATGTTACCCCGGGTATGCTCAATGTAGATGCCGGTACAACAATTGAATCGGCCAATGTATTTGACCTTACTGGCCGGGTAGTGATCAACTCAAAACCAAATAGTTCAAGACTTCAATTCAACACAGAGACCCTGAATCATGGGGTTTATGTTGTTAAAATAAAATCAGGAGGAAAAACACTAACGCAAAAGGTTGTTCTTTAGTGGTTTACTTTTAGTCAGAAAAGCTGCCCGGAAAGGCAGCTTTTTTTTTGTAACCTTCCTACCTTTAGGTGGTAATCATAATAAAAGAAGTTTAAACCGGTGAAGGAAGTTTCGGATGAAATAATAATGAATCACGTGAAGGAAGGCCATCTGGCTGAACTTTCGGAGCTCTTTGAAAGGTATCATGTGCGCATGTACAATTTCATGCTGAAACTTACGCTTGACAGAACGGCCAGTGAAGACCTGACACAAACGTTGTTTTACAGGATCATTAAATACAGGCATACTTTTAAGGACCAGCATACATTCAAATCGTGGATATTTCAGCTGGCGCGGAACATTCATGCCGATTACTGCAAAAAGCAGAAGAAACAAAATGACCGGTATTTGCAGGTTGAGCAGGTTGATCACAATGTTTCCGATGTTGAAAATGATTTCAACGAAGATGATTTCGCCAATCTGGATAAAGCAATGTCACGACTGGCCCCCGATCAGAAAGAGCTCCTTGTGCTCAGCCGGTACCAGGGTCTGAAGTACAGCGAGATTTCTGAAATCAGCAACCTGTCGGTTCCGGCCATTAAAGTCCAGGTTCACAGGGCCATTAAACAACTGAGGAATATATATTTTAAAATAAGCTAAACCCTCATATATGAAATGTGAAGAAATAGAAAACCTGTTGATCGACTACCTGGATAACCAGCTGGATCAATCACAGAGGGCTGATGTAGACAAACACATTGCGAACTGCGAAAGATGTTCGGATGAGCTGAAAGACCTAAAGGAAGTCCTGGAGAAAATGGATACAGAAAAAATGGAACTTCCCGCTGAAACGCTGAAGATCAATTTCTATCACATGCTGCATGCTGAAATAGAAAAGGCACCTCAAGTCAGGCACCTGAATATCCGGCTATTTTTGAGAATAGCCGCTGCCATTGCACTTTTCCTGGCAGGCTCGTTCACTTCTGCTCTTTTCATGAACCATGGTAAAGGCCGTACTACAGAGATAGCCCAGCTACGTTCTGAAATGAATGATATGAAGAAGCTTGTTATGCTGAATATGCTTAAAGATGAATCAGCCAGTCAGCGTATACAGGCAGTAAGCTACACCGATGGACTCAGTGGGCCCGATCCCCAGGTGCTGAATGCTCTTACAAAAACACTGAACCAGGATAAAAACATAAACGTACGCATGGCTGCCGCTTATTCTCTTGCAAAGTTTGCATCCGTGCAGGCGGTGAGGGATACCCTGGTCGAGTCACTGGGTAAGCAAACCGAACCGATTATTCAGGTAGTACTCATGAACATCCTGGTGGATATGAAGGAACCAAAAGCTGTACCCTCCATGCAGAGGATTGTTTCGGATGAAAAAACGCTGAAGGAAGTAAAAGCTGTGGCACAAAAGAGTATCAACGTGCTGCTTTAAAATACATTATTGAATTCAATAACAAAAGATCAGCCGGATTCCGGGTCGGGCAGGTCAAATTCTAAATTTTTAAAATTCAACATTATGAAAACCACTATATTATTAAGTACCATTATTATTGTCCTTTACAGTCCGTTATATTCACAGGACTATAAGATTCCGGCTTCAAACAGTACCGATGCATCCCTTGTTCTCGACGGGTTCAGCGGACAGCTCACCATTGAAGGCTATTCAGGAAACGAGATAGTGATAGGCCCGGCCGACAGAACTGAAACGCCAGAAAGAGCCAAAGGTCTGAAGCCTGTTTATTCAGGCGGGGTGGATAACACAGGACTAGGCTTGAAACTGGATAAGGATGGGAACAAAATCAGCATAAAATGCCTGTTGCCATTTACCAATCAGAAAGATTTCACTTTGAAAGTTCCTGAAAATATGGCATTGAAAATTACAAGCGAGTGTCAGAACAGCAATGATGTTGTCGTTAGCAAAATGAAAAATGAAATTGAAATCCAGATATGTCATTCAATAAAACTGGATCAGGTTTCAGGACCGCTGGTTCTGTCCACGATAAGTGGCGATATCGACATCACATTCGGCACCATTAATTCACAGAAGCCTTTTGCCATAAACTCGGTGAGCGGTGAGATTGATATCACAATGCCTTCGAAATTTGCAGCTGATATTGAAATGAACTCTGTTACAGGAAGCATGTATTCGGATTTTGATTTCAGCAATACAGACAAAGATGTAAAGCAGGTGGGCGGAAATAACCTTGAATACAAGCTGAATGGCGGAGGTGTGAAATTCAGTATCGTTTCTGTTAGCGGAAATATTTACCTGAGAAAAGGAGCATAATTATGAAAGCACGGATTTTATTAGCCTTATGGGTAATTGTATTTCCCGTAACGGCGCAGACGAATATTGAGAAAACATTAGGTTTCCAGGGCAAAAAAAGCGTAAAAATGGACATCCAGATTGCCGATTCAATCGTGATCAGCACATGGAACAGGCAGGAAGTAGGAATAAAAGCTCTTGTTAATCTGAATGACAATAAAGATAACGAAGCCTACATAACATCGTTTGACACACAGGGCGACCAGGTTGTTATTACAGCTAAGATCAGGGAAGAGTATTTTAAAAAGCATAACAATTGCTGTGATGAATCCATGATTACCTGGAAAGTTTTCATCCCTCAGAATGCACCTTTTTCGGTTGAAACCATAAATGGCAACATTATGATTACTGGCAGCACAACCGAAATAAAGGCAAAAACGATAAGCGGGTTCATAGACTGGGCAGTTGCCAATGGCAGAAAAGCTGACCTTAAGATGAGCACCATCTCAGGCACTCTGTATTCAAACCTCGATTTGAAATTCAGCGGAAACGACAACCAGATTCCACAATCGGTCAACCAGTCCCTAAACGGCGGCGGCTACCCCGTAAAACTTGAAACCATCAGCGGGGACATCTTTTGCCGGAAACAATAAAGACACCCTCCGAGGGTACCCCCACCCTTCGAGGGTGTTCAATACCCCCATGTAGAGACGCGATTCATCGCGTCTTTATGCATTTATTACAGATTCCCTGAGACGCGATAAATCGCGTCTGAAAAAAATCCCGATACATCAGGAACACTTCTTCTTATGATCTGTTATACCGGTAAAAAACAATGGCTACCAACAAAACAATTGAAAACCAGACGAGTGTATTAGACTATCTGAAAACCATACCGGATGAAAAAAAACGTATGGACTGTGCTGTAATCATTGATTTAATAACACAAAAGACCGGTATACAGCCAAAAATGTGGGGGAAAAGCATTGTAGGATTTGGTTCGTACCACTACCAGTATGAAAGCGGGCATTCAGGTGACGCTCCTTTGGCGGGACTAGCCGGCAGATCAAATGCAATTACGTTTTATGTGGGCGATTTCGAAAATAAGGAAGTCTTGCTGACGAGGCTTGGAAAATTCAAGGCAGGCAAGGGATGCATCTATGTACAAAAACTTGAGGATGTTAATAAAGAAGTATTGATTGAAATAATCAGCAATTCAATGAACAGGCGTAATTGAATTTTTAACAAATTTTCATGCAGCATTCCCGGTAAAACATAGTCTTTATATTCAAAATTAAAATTTGTTTGTAACCATTGTAATGTTGGAGGGTACTCCTTTTAGTGGCAACACAGTTTTAATTCATGATAAACCTGACTATGAAAACAAACTTAATAATTCCGGTAATCATTTCTGCATTTACTCTTGCAGTGCCGCAACTTGCAGGCCAATCTCAAAGCGGTGAAAAAAGAATGTATGAAACGTCATTTACAGACACTCCTCCTGTTATTGATGGTATGATGAATGAGGATAGCTGGAATGGCGTAGAATGGGGCAACAGCTTCATTCAGCGTATTCCAAAGGAAAATGTAGCACCCTCACAACAGACTTCCTTTAAAATCCTTTACGACAACAACAATTTATACGTTTTCATAAGAGCCCATGACAGCACCGCATCCAAAATAAGTCGCAGGTTATCCAGGCGCGACACGGAGGACGGCGATATGGTAACCATCCAGATCGATAGTTATTATGATCAGCAAACCGCGTTTTCATTCACTGCAATGGCATCCGGAACAAAGGGAGATGCACTGATTTCACAGGACGGAAATAATTTTGACGACAGCTGGAACCCGGTGTGGTACCTGGCCACAACAATTGATAACTCCGGATGGAGCGCTGAAATGCGTATTCCATTCAGTCAGTTGAGATTTGGAAAGAAGGATGAACACATATGGGGAATCCAGATAAAACGCTATTTATTCAGGAACCAGGAAGAATCTGCCTGGCAGTTTATTCCAAAAGGATCTCCGGGCGTGGTTCACTTGTTTGGTGAATTGCACGGAATCAATAATATAAAGCCGGTCAGGCAAATTGAACTGATGCCCTATGCATTGGCTAAAACCGAACGATTTGAAAAAGTTGAAAATGATCCTTTCCTGAAAAACGGGAGATCGAATTCAATATCGGCCGGCCTGGATGGCAAAATTGCGGTAACCAATGATTTCACGCTTGACTTTTCAGTCAATCCCGATTTCGGGCAGGTTGAAGCGGATCCATCAGAGGTTAACCTCACTGCTTTTGAAACGTATTTCTCAGAGCACAGGCCTTTATTTGTGGAAGGAAAAAACATTTACCAGTTTCAACCTTCCAACACCATTGTAATCAATAATTTTAATTCTGATAATTTATTCTATTCACGGCGGATCGGGCGCTACCCACATCTTACCCCTGAATCAAATGACACAGTGCATGTTAAAATGCCTGAATCAACAAAAATACTTACAGCACTAAAACTGTCGGGAAAAACCAGGAACGGATTATCAGTGGGACTTCTTGAAAGTGTCACAACAAACGAGAAGGCTGAAATAGACCAAAAAGGAATCCGGAGCAAAGAAATTGTGGAACCACTGACAAACTATTTTGTGGCCAGAGTACAGCAGGATTTTAATAAAGGAGAAACCACCCTGGGCGGCATTGTAACGGCCGTGAACCGTGACACCAGGAGCCATGCGTTTGATTATCTTCACTCCGCGGCATATACCGGCGGCGTTGATTTCAAGACCACATGGAAAGAACGCACATGGTACCTTGCCGGAAACGTAGAATTCAGCAATGTAAGAGGAAAACCGGAGGCCATAACGGCTACACAACAGTCCTCGGCACATTATTTCCAAAGACCTGACGCTGATTATAAATCGGTTGACACAAGCCTGACTTCCCTTTCGGGTATGGGCAGCACGGTAAAGTTCGGGCGTCAGAGCAAGAAAGTAGTGCAGTTTGAAACCAGTTTCACAGTCAGATCGCCGGGACTTGAATTCAACGATATCGGCTACATGAGGTACAGTGACCTGTTTCATCATGGTTCATGGTTATCATTAAACAAGCGGGATCCCTTCCTTATTTTCAATAATTTTTACCTGAACACTAATTACTGGATGTTCTGGGACTTTTCGGGAAAACACACCACGACCCTGTTTAACACAAACTGGCACTGGCAGTATAAGAACCACTGGAACATGAATTTCAACATTACCCGCGAAACCAAGAATGTATCAAATGACCTGTTAAGAGGAGGTCCTGCAATGCATATGCCCGGAAGTGTTGAAGGAAATCTGAACTGCTTTACGGATCAGTCGAAAAAGATATCGCTATATGCCGGTCATTACAGGGGATATGGCGACCTGGAAAGCTTCAGGGCACATGATTTCTATGGGGGATTAATAGCACAGCCCCTTAATTCTCTTTCTCTTACTATTGAACCGGAATACCTGGCAATAAATTCACAACTGCAATATGTACAAACATCAAGTATCCTGGATGAAAACAGGTATCTTTTTGCACAAATTGAACAGAAAACAATGACTGTCACCATCAGGCTTAACTATACAATAAATCCTCAACTTTCGGTTGAGTATTACGGACAGCCTTTTGTATCAGCCGGAAAATACAGCCATTTCAGCAGGATAACCAATCCGGTTGCCGATCAGTTCAATGACCGGTATCATGTATTTACGGATGAAATCACCTATGCACCGGGAACCAACGGAAACAGCGGTCAATACAGTGTGGATGAAAACAAGGATGGAACCATAGATTATACCATCAGCAATCCTGATTTTAATTTCAGACAATACAGATCAAACCTGGTTGTCAGGTGGGAGTACCTGCCCGGTTCAACATTGTTTCTTGTCTGGTCGCAGGGCCGCACAGATTCAGCATCGGATGGTAATTTCAATTACGGAAATGATATCCGTGATTTATTCCAGAAAAAAGCCAATAACGTATTCCTGATTAAATTATCATATTGGTTGCCGATTTAGTAGGCTATTAGGCTATTAGGCTATTAGGCTATTAGGGGAAAAACAACGCTGTCAGCGTCCGGAGGAGCTGGCAGCGTTGTTTTTATTATTTCAGGTTATAAAAATATCAGGGCACCATAATCTTACGCCCTTACAGGGCTGAATTCTTAACACAAACATTTAACACAGGGTTGCACCCTGTGCTGGGTTATTCAGCCCTTTCAGGGCTTTTCGTAATGACGCATGACAAATCATGGACATCCCGGGATGTATTGCCTGTTTGACCAACGAATTTCATTGTCCGGATTCCGAATCACCCTGAAAGGGTGAAAGATACCAGCACAGGGGTGCAAACATTTTACGAATGGCGAATCACCCTGAAAGGGTGTAAGATACCAGCACAGGGTGCAAACCCTGTGTTTATGGCGGATTCACCATTCAGCCCTGAAAGGGCGTAAGATTTAAATTTCAATTATTGAATCGTTTCCAAAAACCCAAATACCCTCTTAAAATAATCCTCTCCCCCAACCTGCCATACATCCAGGTGAGTGGCGGGCAATTCAATGAATTCCTTTGGCCCGGAAAGATTAGTATAATTCCGCTTCCCGTAGGTTATATTGATCCTGTCATCCATATTCCCGTGAACAATCAGAACAGGCTGATGTATATTCACGGCACTTTGTTCCGGAACTACCTGGTCTGCTGAACTGCCTATTTTTTCAGCCCGATGAACCAGGTAATCGGTCAGAAACGGAATATCAAAACCGGCAAAATGCTTAAAATAATCATGTACCGTAATTCTGAAATCAGAGAATGAGCTTTCAATGATACCGAATTTCAATCTGTCATCAATGGCCAGGGTTTGCAAGGCCACAGCGCCACCAAGGGATTGCCCCCAGATTCCTATATCTGAACTCAGGTTTTTCTCATTCAGGATTGTATCGATTAAAATGGTGAGATCCTGTTTTTCAAGATAACCGAATGTACAGTATTTACCTTCGCTTTTTCCGTGAGCTCTTAAGTCGATCAACACGGCATTGTATCCGCTATCGGAAAGCATCCTGGCTACCGGAAGAAAATGTTCTTTATATGCACGTATACCATGAACCAAAAATACGGTACCCTTCTGGTTTATTGAATCTGTGCGGACTATATAACCTTTCAATGTTAAGCCGTCATTTGTTTTACACGAAATATCCTGATAATTCAGAGGAAAGTCAGCTGTATCAGGAATAAGGCCAGCATTCACAGGTCTCAAAAAATCAACAAAATCCCCTCTGACCTGTATAATTGCCCTCGCTCCGTAATAATTAAAGCAAAACAATCCAATGGCCATCAGCAGTATACTTCCTGTTAATAACCTGGCTTTATTGGTCATGAAGAAAACCCTTAACTCTGTAATACAATCGAACCTGCAGCTGAATCATGAATTGCTTTTCCCTTGTTCTTTTCCGAGATTGTCATTAGCGAAATAAATCCAAGGAAGGCTTTAAGCACAAAGCGGATCAATGCAAACGGAAAGCTGATCTTCTGATTTTCATCGGATTCTTTTCTTACCTTTAAACCGATTAACATGTGCCCAACAGTTGCTCCGTTTAATGTAGTAAGAATAGGATCATAAAGAACAATCAAGGTAAAGCACAAGGCCCGTACCGGGTTACTTACATTTTCAAACAGGTTAAGAATGCCGGAAACAGCGAGTGCAAGACCAATAATTACAAGGGTATCAACCAGAATTGCTTTAACACGATTGATAAGCTTTCCATATTTATTGTCAGTCATAGTAATGGGTTTTGAATGCATATACGAATAAAAAGGTCAATTCGTTTTTATTACAATTGAAAACTGAGTTAGTCGTGATTATGCCAGGAAACAACGCTGTCAGGTCCTCCGGACGCTGACAGGTTGGTGTCCGTCTTAAATTACTTCCTTAAAATCTTATCCATCGCCTTTCCCTTTGCCAGTTCATCTACCAGTTTATCCAGGTACCGGATTTTCTGCATGAGCCTATCTTCGATTTCCTCGACCCGGTAACCACAAATGACACCTGTTATTTTTGAAGCATTGGGATTGATCTGCGGAGCCTGTGAGTAAAAGGTTTCAATATCAATTTTATTGTCAAGCTGGCTTTTCAACCCTTTTTCATCATACCCGGTGAGCCAGTAAATAATCTCATCCACTTCGGCCTTTGTACGGCCCTTTTTCTCGGCCTTCTGCACAAGCATAGGGTATACAGCGGCAAAAGGCATTTTATATATTTTCGTGTTCATCATGGTAATGTGCTAATGTGCTAATGTGCTAATGTGGTAATGTGATAATGTGCTAATGTGATAATGTGCTAATGTGGTAATGTGCTAATGTGATAATGTGATAATGTGATAATGTGATAATGTGATAATGTGCTAAAAAATATCGAACAACGAACACCGATTTTTGATTTAAGAAGTTTTTCTGACATCCTAATAGCCTAATAGACTAACAGACTAACAGACTAAAACGGATAACCAATAGCTAAATTAAAAACGCTCTTTTTCATTATGTCACGGAATGAACCGATATGGTGGCTGCCATTCACTGTATATGGCGTTCTCAGGGGAAGACCAAGATCCGTTCGCAGCACAAAGAATCCCAGGTCGAAACGCAGTCCCAAACCTGTTCCTGCTGCCAGCTGATTCATAAAAGTATTGGCCCTGAACTGCGCACCCGGCCGTGCAGGATCATTATTCCTCAGCCAGACATTCCCGGTTTCAAGGAACAGCGCTCCCTGTATGATTTTTGTAAATTTCATACGGTATTCGACGTTCATTTCAAGTCGGATATCGCCACTCTGATCAATGAATCCCCTTGTATTATCGTGATAACTGCCCGGACCGAGCCGTCGTGCCGGGAATCCCCTGATACTGTAGGCACCGCCGCTAAAAAACTGTTCTACATAAGGCAACACCGATGAATTTCCATAAGGCAGACCTACGCCTGAATACAGACGAAATGCAAGCGTCTGATTATTGCCATTTAGATAATACCTGATGTCGGCAGTAAACTTAAAAAACTGGGCATACACCGCGTTGAATAACCTTGCGGGTTCTTCACCGGATTTCCGGGCCAATAAACTGACCAGGTTGCCCGAAGTGTATACTCCGCCAATAAACATAAAGGTTCCGGGCTTTTCGGGCGACTTATTGTCGAAACTGAACTCGTACCGGGGCCCCAGAATGAACTGCTGTTCAAAACTACGCCGGATATAAATGTTATTTCTTACAACCGAATCAAATGCCGGTGTGGTTTTCAGGAGTTTTACGAAATTAAGGTATAACGGCGAAAAGGTATGATGTACTTTTTGTGTATGGCCCCATTGGTAAGAAAGTCCTGCCCTGAGTGAACCCAGCCTGTAAAAGGCAGTACGGTTCAGCAGACTGATACCGCCGTTAAGTGTTGTACTTTTAGTAACCAGGTTGCCTTCATTAATTTTTTTTCCAGGAAGCATAATCCGGGGAAAAACAACAGATCCCGTAGCACCTGCTTCATAGGAATAGGATCCAAGTTCACTCCTGTAATTCCGGTACCACTGCCATTCCATGCTTCCGGTAAGTTTCAGATCAATTTTCTCAGCACCCCTGAAGGCATTTTTATGCTGAACACCCGCTATAAGCGCGGGCCCGGTAAATCCAGTGGATTTGGTAACAAGATTGGTTTCAACCGACAAACTTAAATTTTTCGGGACCTGTGTTTCAATACGGATATCCAGCAAATGTGAAGAAGTATCCTTACCGGGAACATCAAAATACAAATTCACCAGGCTGAATACGCCCAGGTTGTTTAAACGGTTCAACGTTTTGCGATAATCGGTAATCGAATACAGATCACCGTTTCGGAATGCAACGGAATTATATAATACTGTAGGCCTCAGAACTTTTCCCGGAGATACAATCACCATATCTTTATAATGAAAGGTGTCAGTCAGCGCGCTGTCCCTTCCACCGGTTTTTACCAGGTGAAGCGTTATCCTGTTGATGCGGTAACGCGACAATAAATTCTCATCAAGATTTTCCTTTCTGCCCAGGAAAATATCCATTTTCCTGTTTCCGATTCCTGAATCCGCCCTGATGGTTATATATTCCGGGCGGAAGAAAAAGTAACCGTCTTCCTGTGCTGCCTCTGCCATGCTGGTTTTTATACTTTGCAAAGCCGACAGATCAAAGCGGTCCCCGGGTTTTACAAGCTCTGCAATATTCGTGGCATTTATAACCGAATCAACCGGATGTGTGACCGTATCATAATTTATTTTATTCAGATACCATGGCGGCTGAAGGTTTACGGAATAAGATACTTTCGCTTTTTTCCTGTTATAGCTTGCCGTATCAATGGAAGCACTGGCTGTAGTATGAAAGAATCCGCGATTCACAAGGTCATTCTGTATCTTGGCGGCCCGTAATTCAGGATTTACATCCGTAATCAGGATCGGCGGCTTTGAGAAATATTCGTGGAACCAGTGACCGAACCCCCTTTCTTTACCGGGCCATGCATAATTGTAAATCCAGAGCGAAACCGGTGGCAGCATCCTGATTCCTGCAATTGCATTATTTACCTTGTTGGCGGTGATGGTTTTTGCCTCGCTTTTCGCTTCCTTTTCGTTTTTCCTGGTTGTGTGACTGAGAATTTCTATCTTTTTCCTGCCTGTATACAGAAGCTGATCATCCGCCAGGAACCGGGTGTTCGAGCATGCCGCCAGCAGAAAAGCGCCTGCCGCAAATTTTATAAATCGCCTTCCTGTCATCTGCCTTTCCTCCTTCGCCAGATATCGCTGATAGAATCGTAGGTTTTCCTGAAGATCAGTCCTATCCCGGTTCTGTCCACTTCACCTTCAAGTATGTCTTCATACGATCTTTGCCTGTAAACATGCAGGTTTTTGGTACCGGCCGAATCAAGCCTGTATTCGAATGTAAAATTGCTCAGAGAGTTGTCATTTCGTCCCTGTTGGCCGTAATCATTGAGTCTTCCGGATACTTCAACAGTGGCCCTGTCATTGAACACATTCTTTTTTATATTATATGAAACACTTGTTTGTGTTTCTTCAGAACCGCCCTGGCCGGGCGTTGTATAGGAATTCACTCCCAGTGAAATATCCACATTCTTAATCGAAGCCTGTGTCAGTTTGTTCAGCTGGCTTTCCACAATCTGGTTTACCTGGTCGGTAACGTTATTCGAAGAGGTATAAATGCCCGGAATATTGATTGTCTGGAACAGCAACAGCGACACGGCCTGCTTCATCTGGTCTTCCGGACTCATTGAATTGATCACGCTCATCAGGTACTGGTCCCCGGTAGTTACCGTGAACAGTACGTTCAGGGCTGACAGCCGGTTGGTTAATTTAAGGACCACGTTAAACTCAACAATCCGGTCACTTTTATCCTCCGGATTTTTATATTTCCCTGTGACGGCACTTTGCGCTTCGATCTGCATCTCAGGATCGTCCATGCGATCGATCCACCTGATAAAACTGCCGTCGGTAATTTTAAAATTTTTGTTTGACCATCCTTTTATTTTCACATCGGCATTTCCGTCGCTTATATTGTAAACACCGGATAATGCGGCCTGGTTAGTGGATGTAACGCTATAATTGAGTAAGCCTCCTCCCTGGATGTCCATTTTTAAATTATACATCGGATCAGGCATTGAAAAATGAATTATTGTTTCAGGGTCTATTTCCACGGTGGTCCCGATGACAGTGTTTGCCTGTGCCGATGGCTCATTTTGTTTTATTTCGGTTGAATCCGGAAAACCGGTATTTATAAACGTAACCGTTTTATTCATATCCTGGAGCTTATAGCTTGGCTGGTTTGCATAGAATATTTCAGTACCGTTTTTCAGCGTCAGTTTTCCCTGCACATTGGGAGATGTAAGGGGACCTGTAACTGTTATGCCTGTGCCGATGACAATCCTGCCGTAAAATGACTGGTTATCCTCTTTTGTTGAATTCATCACAAGCAGCTTTGGTGATGAAATATTCAAATCGGCATTTACAGCGCCCGGTTTCGATATATCCAGGTTTCCGTTGATCAGCAGCTCATTATTCAGCGAATCAAGGATTTTGAAACGGTCAAAAATGATCTTTCCTCCGGACATTGATATGTTTTCGCCAGGTATTCTGAAAAGAGAATTAAACGCAGCCACCCGGGCTCTGACGCTGTCAAGTTTAACAATTCCATCAAGCGATTGCTTACCCCCGGATGATGTTGACTTTATATTTCCTGACACTGTGCCAGATAATTCGGAGAGCGATTCCTTAACAAATGGCTTCAGTAAGTCAAGCGAAACATTTGTAATATCGGCTGAAAGAACACTGCCGGATGCAGAATCACCATGTCCTTCGGCATGTAATTTTGCCGAATCGAGGTTTGCATTCACATTCATTCTGTAACCCCCATTTCCTGAACTATTGTATAAACCGTTTATTTTTACTGCGTTCAGGTGAATGTCGGACCAACCGGCATGATCAAGGTTGAGATCTGCTTTGACATCGGTATTCTCTTTATTTCCCAGGTATTCAACGAGCCCGTTGATCCGTGCCGATGGATTTCCGGGTATAAGACCGGAAGGAATCAGGGACATGAGATCAACGCGGTTAAAGTTCACTGTAAAACCCTTCAATGATCTTTCTTCTATAGCGGCCAGCTTCAATTCCGAACTATCGGTAAACAGGGTAATTTTCGGAAGAAATTCAGCACTTGACGGATTGTATACCAGTTGTTCAGTGGAATCAGTCCGCCACGCAAACCCGTTCAGCAATAACTCACCCGTTGGAAATGTAACCACCAGCTCAGGATGTCTTAAGGTTGATGCCAGCGTAATTTCTGTGTTAATCTCATTTTGATTTTTCAGAATAATGAGATGGGTTTTGCCATTATGTGTTGAAATATCTGAATTATTTGAAAATTCTATTGCCGAAATCAGACCTGATTCAGCCGAAATACTGTCAATTCTGGTCCGAAGGTTAACCAATCCGGATGAATCATTAAAAGAAGTCTGAAAATGATTCACCAGTACGCTTCCTGCCTTAATGCGATTAACAGTGACATTTGCTGAAAAACGTGAGTTCATTGAATCCGATACTACCTGTACTGAAGCATCCGAAAACCTCAATGCCGTATCTTTTAAAACCAGTGCAATAACCGGGTGATACCTGATATCAGCATCCAGTCTTGCGCCCGGTGCTCCTGATAGTATAAAAGCGGAATCAAGGAAAAAATTGGATGCGAGCGACCTGAAATAACCTGAAAGTCCTGAAGCTATCCTGCCGGCATTGCTTACAGGACTTTCCATATACCCGCTGATATCAAAAAAATCGGAATTACCATTCACGGTGGTTGCCATTGAATCCGACTTCAAATCGAAATGCAGACTGCTCAAATGGGTACCTGTTCCGGGTGCTGTAATGGCTATTTCATTCAAATCCAGAGAGGCATTCAGAGAGTCATCAGTTTGCCGGAAGCCGGCGGCATAAGCAGAATTCACTGTCATGGAATCTTTTCCCAGTCCGAGCAAAACGGGTGTAATGCTGAATTTCCCCGATGATTGAACTTTCATGCCGGTCCCATTCCGATTAACCTGATTCAGCGAGCCCAGTTGAAGTCCCTCGTCATTTACCTCAGTTGAAACAGTGATGGTGTCGGGATTTATATTGCCGTTCAACCGGATTCTGTCGTATGAATGATGATTTAAAATAACATGGTCGAGGTTCACGTCGAAAACAGACTGAAGTGTTTTGCTGCTGAAACCCCTGATATCGGCCTCAAATGTTCCGTTTGCCTCCTGTAAAACCTGCTGCTCAATTACCGGGGATGTTCTTATCCGGCTGAATGATACTGAGGCAAATAACGTTTGTTCCTCCGTATTGACCTTTCCTTTCAGTGCTATATTTCCCAGGCTGCTCTGAAGGTTCACATCAAAATCCTTTGATTTCAGCGAATCCTGAATATTCGTAATATGGCCAGACAGAGCCAACCAGAGGCTGTTCGTTTGAAAGATCCGAAGAGTATCAAAACGGATGACACTGCCATAGCGTTCAATTTTTGTATCAATGCGGACCGGATTGATTCCATAGCGTGAAAACCAGGATGCATTCTTTAGTTCCGGATTAAAATAAAGAAGGTCGTTAAGCGATATCCTGCTATCATTTAAGACCAGGACGGAGACTGAATTTTTTTCAGCTATTGCATAGAGGATTGTATCCGAGCTTCCCTGAAGGTCAATATCACTATTATGAGACTCAACATTAAAATTGAAGTTTGTTTTATCCATAGCTGATTGGAGAGAACCATCGAAATTCCGCAATTCAAATCCGTTTCCCAGGCTGAACCCTGTTTCAGAAATAGTTAAAGCAGCCTGATCACGTTTAACAATGATGCCGGATAGTTTAGAGTGAAATCCGGTAATCGAAAACTGCGGAGAAAAACTTGTACCTGAAGAATCAGGATATGATCCGGCCTTGTACGAGCTGTTTTGTATGTTTATTTCACCAACCCGGATATTCCATGGGAAATCAAACGAAGCAGTCGTATCGGCTTCTTTTTGAGGAGCATTGCCGGTGAACAGCATAGCATCCGCCTGAACCAGCTTGATCAGTGGTATTTCAAGGGCTTTGGTGGCAAGATCGATTTTATTAAAATTAATACCGGCTTCTTTTAACCTGAGACGGGCAAAGGTTTTTGCAGGAATGCTGTTATATTGTACGTCAACGGCTTCAACACTGACCTGGCCGATATTAAAAGTCCATGCCCCGGATCCTTTACCGGCAGTATCCTGTTTTGTCGTATCCTTACCTTCAAAGGCTTTCACTAGGTTCATCGGCTCCTGCTTATCCGACTGGAACAGTTTTAATTTAACATCCTGAATTTTTAAGTTTTTCACTGTGATTTTCCGTTTCATTAACGCCGGAAATGACCAGTCAATTTCCACAAGTCCGGTAAACGCAATCGTATCCCGGTTATCATGAACCAGGATGTTTGAAAAGCTCAGATGTTCTAATGTAAGAGAATTGATTGCACCAATGGTGACAGGCTTTTCCAGGCTCTCCAGTTTCCGGTTAATTGTTTTTGCAATGAATTTCCGGGCCGGAGATGTATTGATGGAAAGGATAATAAGTATAACCAGGCCTAGTAAAATAAGAATAAAAATGCCTGTTATTTTAAGAATTTTGCGGTATAACATGATGAACTCCTGTGCCTTGTTACAAGAACAAGCGCACAGGTATAAAGTTTTGCCGGCGTTTATTCAGCCGTTTTCCACACCAGCACGGTACCATCCTTCCGGGCAGGAAGCGCACCGGGCCTGTCGGCTGCATAAGGCTCCCCGGTTCCGGGTGTTATACCCACATACCTGTATGTTTTGAGCGACAGGAGCATACATTGGTTATACAGCATATCCTGCCACATGAAGAGGCTTGCTTCAGTTTCCTGCTTCATCAGGCGGACGTCGGCTGATATTCCTATTCCGACAACTGTCAGAAAACCCGTGCCATTCATGGCCTCGAGGGCCACTTTACCTTTTCCGCGATCATGAACCCTAAACCGGCAACCCTGACTTTCAAATTCTTTCGATCCTTTTTGTTGTGAATGTAACATCCCATGCGGATTAGCCCAGACATGACTGCTATCAGCCAGGTTTGTAAGGATGATTACCTTACCCAACGGTATATTGGCCGACCTGTCGGCCATGGGTTCCTCCAGTTTAAAATCAAGGAAGTCAGCGTATCCGCCTTCCCTGTTCTCCCTGTTATAGGCAAACAGGGCGTATCTTGATCCCTGGAACGTTTTAAGCTGGTATGACATACAAACGGGATCTCCGATGGCAATGTATTTGTCTTCACCGGTACTGTAACTGAATTGTGCAAAATCATTGTCGAAATCGCCTGAGATGCGCAAACTGATTAAGCCTGTGCTCACGGCGTTTTCTATTGTCTTGTTCGTACTCTGGTCATAAAACTTAAGCACAAAACCGTTTTGCGTCCTCTCAATGCCCAGAGTAGCATAGGGAATATTCAGGATAGCAATACCGGCATAATCACCGGTTTTAAGTGCCGAAGCATCGAGTCGGGTCGTAGCAATGGATATCGGACCTATGCCCCTTTGTGTAAGCGTATTTCTCGCCCATATGAAGTCTTTGGCAGGCAATGTATAAAAGCGCAGACTTTCTTTTTTCTTATTCAATTCCCATTTACTATCGACAGGATTATGGTTCCATTGCCACACATTGGATAAACCGGGACCTGAAAAATCATCGTTCCGCTCATATGGCGCAACCTGTTCAGAATGAGCGGCCACATTGGGTTTGGTCCATGTTCTGGGTGACCGGCCAGGGTTACCTTCGAGGCCGAAGTAAGGCCATCCTTCTTTCCATGTTACCGGTGAAATGCAGGTAGTGCGTCCTACAGAACGGAAATCCATCATGGAGAAGCCCCACCAGTCGCCGTTCGGTAAATCCACAATACCGCCCTGGTGAAGGGTAACTGCGCCCAGGTAATTATTTCCGGGAGGGGTAAAACCCAACGAAGCACTGGCTTCAGGTAATTGGCCAAAGCCGGCATTCTGAGTCATCCATCCCCTTTGTGTACCCAATGTTTCCTCAGCACTTATTACAACGGTTTCAAAGGGGCCATACGGATTATCTGCTCTTGCACATTGCATGCGCCCAACAGGGGCATAATTGGCACTGATTATATAATATTTGCCGTGAATCTTGTACATATGATGGCCTTCACCCATGTTATTCCCGGCAGGTATGATAATGCGGTCGGTTCCTTCCACTGTGCCTGAAAAATCGGGCTTCAGTTCAACAAGGTGTACTTCATTGTAATTATAGACGGCGTATATTTTACCATCATCATCGAATAAAACGGAAAGATCATAGATTTCTGAATTCAGCGGCCGGTGTTCCCACGGCCCTGCCGGGTTTTTGGCAGTAAACACCTGCATGCCGTGACCATTAACGTTGCTGAAAATATAGAATGTATTATTATGATATCGGATGCAGGGCGCCCAGATTCCCTGGCCATATGCTTCTTTGCCCTGTTCAAGGTTAAATTCAGGTCCCAGCGTAAACTTGTCAAAAACATAGCCCAGTAATTCCCAGTTTACAAGGTCTTTTGATCGGAGTACCGGCAAGCCCGGGACGGTATGCATTGTAGTACCGGTAAGATAGAAATCATCACCCACGCGGATCATATCCGGATCTGAAAATTCATCATAAAACAGCGGATTGGTGAAAGTTCCGTTTCCGTTGTCAGGCATCCAGGTTTGGGGATGTTTTTCTGAATTATTTTGTGCATTGAGCATTGAAACACAAAAGAGGCTAATGAACAGAATAAAAGGTTTCATGGCAGATATTCGGGGATTATGTTTACTGGACACTGGTATAAAGATAATATTTCCGGATTGGCTGACAAAAATGTCGTAATTTTATATGCTAACCCGACCTGCCCGATGAGAAGAGATAATATTGATATCAGCGATCTTACTAAAGCTGAGGAAGCTCTCAGACAAACCGAAATGAGCGCCAATCTGCTTGTAAAATATGCCCCTATAGGTATATATGTTGTGGATTTCACTGTGCCTCGGTTTTTGTCGGTCAATGATACCATGTGTGAAATCAGCGGATACAGCAGGGAGGAACTATTATCCATGAATCCGTTTGAATTGCTTGATCACCAGGGTTCTTTACAATTCCGTCAAAGAATAGCCAAGATTCTCGCCGGCGAAGACATTGATGAAAGTGTTGAGTACAGGGTGCGAATGAAGGATGGCAGTGAAAGGTGGGCTGTTCTGAATTTGAGGATTATTACAGATCAAGGAAAACCCACAAAAGGACTGGTTATCGCCCATGATATTACAGAACGGAAAAAGGCTGATGAGGCATTGAAGCAAAGCCAGAAAACCTTTTCGGAATTGATTGAAAGAGCTCCGTTCGGAATTTATGTCATTGACTCGGAATTCCGTATTGCCCACATGAACGCCAGTTCGCAAAACGGTGCCTTCCGCAATGTACGGCCGATAATTGGCCGACCGTTTAATGAGGCCATGCACATTTTGTGGCCTGACGAGGTGGCGGAAGAAATCATCGGACATTTCCGGCACACATTGGATACAGGGGAATCCTATTATTCGCCCCGGTTCGTAAGTAACCGCCTGGATGAAGCACAGCTCGAATCGTACGAATGGGAATTGCACCGCATGACACTAGCTGATGGAAATTTTGGTGTAATCTGTTATTATTTTGATTCAACTAACCTGAGGGTGGCTGAAAATGCGTTGCGTATTAGTGAGGAAAACCTCAAACGAGCGCAGAATGTAGGCAAAATAGGTAGCTGGAGGCTTGATGTGCAGAAAAATGAGCTTGTGTGGTCAGATGAGAATTACAGGATATTCGGAGCTAAAAAAGGAAGCCCGCAAACCTATGAAAGTTTTCTTGCCATCATTCATCTGGAAGATCGAGAATATGTCGACCGGAAATGGAGATTTGCCATGTTGGGCGAAGACTACGATATTGAACATCGCATTGTGGTGAATGGAAATGTAAAATGGGTCCGGGAAAAAGCTTTTCTTGAATTTGATGAAAAAGGAAACCTTGTAGCAGGTTTCGGTATTACGCAGGATATTACAGACAAAAAGAATGCAGAATATGAGCTTGAAAAATCAAGGCTGAAGCTTGAAATGGCGCTTGAAAACGCCAATATCGGGCTATGGGAATGGAATCTGAAAACCAATGATGTGATATGGGATGAGCGGTCTGAAAAAATGTTCGGCCTAATACCCGGCGCTTATGAAAAGAAACACAGTTACTTTGAGAAACTGGTACATGAAGAGGATATCGGTCATGTGAGAAAAGCAATAAGTGAAACGGTAAAAAACGGCGCTCCATTTGAGGTTATATTCAGGACAAAACCTGTTAACGGAAAAGTAAAATATATCAGTTCAAAAGCTCTTATACACAAAGATGAGGAAGGGAATATATCCGGTTTAACAGGAGTTAATTTTGACATTACGGACCTAAAGGAAGGAACCGAACGGCTGATTTCAAAACTTAATGAAGATCTGCTTCGATCAAATAAGGAACTTGAAAACTTTGCCTACATCACCTCTCATGATTTGCAGGAACCATTAAGGATGGTTTCCAGTTTTACGCAGTTGCTTGCACGTAATTACGGTGACAAGCTCGATGACAGGGCAAAAGAGTATATTGAATTTGCTGTTGAAGGAGCAAAGCGCATGTATGACCTTATAAACGGGTTGCTGGCTTACTCCAGGATTAGCAGGAAAGAAATTTCATTGGCCGATGTGGATTTGAATGATACGATTAAGACGGTAATGGCTAATCTGGCTCTTGTAATTAAAGAGAAAAACTGCGATATACAGGTGAATCGACTTCCCCATGTTAAAGCTGATCGTAACCAGATGATCCAGCTCTTTCAGAATCTGATTTCCAACGGAATCAAGTTCAGTAAAAGCAGTCCCAGGATTTACGTTGAATCACGCTCCGAAAAAACAAGATATGTATTCTCGGTGAGAGATGAAGGAATCGGGATTGAGCCGCAGTATTTTGAACGGATATTCCAGATTTTTAAAAGGCTTATGCCAAGGGAGGAATATGAAGGCACCGGCATCGGGCTGTCAATATGCAAAAGGATTGTTGAAAATCACGGAGGTGAAATATGGGTAGAATCCGAGCCGGGCAAGGGATCAGCGTTTTATTTCACCATTCCGGTAGTTCATAAAGCATGACGATCATCTATGAATCAAATCTGCAATAGCTGGTTACAAAGAATAAAACAAAATTTCAAAAATAATTTTGTCAATTTGAAAATGCGGTTTATATTTGCACCTCCTTAATGAAAGGGAATAATAAAGGGAGCTTAGCTCAGTTGGTTCAGAGCATCTGCCTTACAAGCAGAGGGTCGATGGTTCGAATCCATCAGTTCCCACAAAGGGTTTGAAGAAATTCAAACCCTTTTTTATTTGAATCCCGATCATTTTTCGTATCTTGTTGCGAATTAATTGGTTTCGAGCCCAAAACCAACCCTATGAGCAACATTAACGAAATTTTCATTTCTGAAACCGATTTCAGGGCAAGATATCAATATACAGACAAAGATCTGCTGGGAGAAGGAGGTTTTGCGCAGGTATATAAAGCCTTTGACAAACAATTCCAGGAATATGTAGCACTCAAGTTTTACAGCAAGGGTGACCAGGGAAAATATGATGTGCTGCATGAAATGAAAGATACCCGCAGGTACTCCCATCCAAACATCATTCGTATCCATGACGCCTATGTGGTACGTTTTGAACATACCGGAGGTTATTCCTACATTCAGGTAGGTATCCTGGAATATGCAAACGGAGGAAATCTTCGTGACTTCATTCAATCACAGCCAACTGAAAAAGCCTTTGCACAGGTCTTAACAGGGATACTCAGGGGACTTGAATACCTTCATGAAGACAAGAAACTGATTCATCGCGATTTAAGTCCCGAGAACATTCTAATGTATCGTGACGGTGATATATGGATTCCTAAAATTGCAGATTTCGGAATCTCAAAAAAAATTGATTTATCACAGGAAGCAAATAATCAGAATAAGTCCACCCAGCTTCTTGGAAAAGTGGATTACATGGCCCCGGAACAGTTTTACCCTGAGAAATACGGTATTGAAAAAAGGATCAGCACCAATGTCGATTTATGGGCCTTTGGTATAATTCTCTATGAGCTTTTTCTGCAGAAATTGCCTTTCAGCCATAGTCAGGCTGATAGCCCTATGACCTTGATTCAATCGATCGTAAGTGATCCGGTTGAACATTCAGAGCAGATTCCGGAACCATACAGGACAATAATCAGGCGGTGCCTTGAAAAGAAGGCGGCCAGCCGGTTTCAACATGCATCTGAGATTATAACCCTGTTGCAGGCTTTCCTTCAAAAAAATTCCGGATCGCAAAAGATGCAGACGCATGCGATCCGAACCATGGAAATTACAACGCTTGAAAAAAGGAAAAAGGGATATATAAAACCAATGATCGGTGCAGGTCTTGTGATTGTCAGTATTCTACTATACTTCATTTTCAGATCGGACCCTGATCCTCTTCCTCCTACCCCACCGGTTCCTTCTAAGCCCGATGTGTCCACCATAATAAGGCAATTTAATACATTATTAGCCGAATCTAAATACACCGAACTTATTAGCATTTACGACTCTCTTGAGGATGGTCTGAAAAAAAACACTGCCATTCTGAGAAAATACAATTTCAGTTATCAGATCCTCAGGTCAGATACCCTGATTAGTATTGCCAATGAATTATTTGATAAAAAACAATATGCACAGGCACAAAACCAATATCTTAAAATTATTGCATTAGAAAATTTACGTGACCGCAAATTTGTGCAACACCGGATCGACACAATTTATTCCATAATTAAAGTTGAACCGGCAAAACCTCCGAAACTATTCTCTGCCGGAGTATATTACCGGAATCAGCTAAATATGGATAAAAGTAAAAATGATGCTCTTTCATTTGTAAGTGTTGAAATAACGAATTCAGCAACCATAATTACACTCAGGCTGAAAGCCGGGGAAAGTCTCTATTTCAGCAGCCCTGGTAATGACGGTTCATTCTACATAGCTTATGGAAACCACAGGCTTACTTTAACAGATATTTCGGGGGTAAAAACCGGTTCTTTTGTTATTGAGGAATCAGATCGAATTGTCCGGCTTCATTTCAGAAAATTAGACCCTGTCGAAAGTTTCAGTTTGATTAACGGGAATACACAATTTCACAAAGATTATACTGCCATTGATTTTACGAATATTAAGCTGAAATAAAGAAAGTTAAATTTTGATTTTAGAATAGTTTGTTATAGATTTGATCTAACGTTTCCTAAGAATTACCGTCCTGTTTGTTCTGTTCAGGCCGATATTGCATTTGCTGACGGTAAGCCCTTATTCTTTTTCGATTACACTGGGTTTTTGTATTTCTTGATTACTAATTTTTATTTATCAAGATATGAAAGGCTTAATTTTCCCTTTTATCATCACGCTTGTTGCATTGCATTCGTGTGAACCCGAATTAGTTGTTACAAAATTGCCTGTAGCAAGCTTCAGTTCGCAAAAATTTGTGACTCTGGGTAATTCAGTAACTTTTAAGGATAATTCCAGCAATAATCCGAGTGTTTGGTTCTGGGATTTTGGAGATAACACATTTAGTAATTTACAAAATCCTGAACACACTTATCTAAATCCAGGTGTTTATACTGTGAAACTAACCATATTAAATAATGCGGGAATTGATTCAATTAGAAAATCAAATTTGATTCATATTGGATTGGTTGATGTTGACAGTAATTTTTATCAAGTAGTAAAGATTGGTACTCAATACTGGTCGGCTGAAAATTTAAAAGTAACCAGACTTAATAATGGTGAGCCTATAGATTATCTGGTTGATAAAGAATCCTGGGGAAACCATTCTACTTCTGCCTATTGCTGGTATAACGACGATCCGGCGAATTCAAATCCTTATGGTGCGTTATATAATGGCTATGCTATGAATACAGATAAATTATGTCCTGATGGCTGGATAGTTCCGGACTTTAATAATGTGCAAACTTTATTTGATTTTCTCGGAGGATATGGGATATCAGGAGGTAAATTAAAAGCAGTGAGTCCTTTATGGAATTCTTCGACAACTACACCCACCAATGTAACAGGTTTTAGTGCTATGCCTTCCGGAAAACGTAATCCTTCAGGAGATGGTTATTTAGAAATGGGAGGATATGCCTATATCTGGATGAAAAAGATTCCCAGTAACAATTATAATTGCATTCAGCTTTTGTATAATAGTAATGAAGCCTTATATAAATCATTTGTTTTGACCTATGGTTTTTCAGTTCGGTGTATTAAGCAATAAAAACATGTTATTCAATTTATGATTTTTAAATTGTAAAAAATTCATTTAAATGAAAAGGAATATAGTTCTTTTTATTCTTTTAGTTTTGTATATTCCTCAGTCATTCTGTCAAACCATTGAGAATATTGACTGGAATATCAAGGATAAGAAAGTTGAAATCAGATATGACCTGGCAAGCAATTCGAAGGAAAAAATCTATAAGATTGAAATATACGTTAGCCTGGATAGCGGTGCTACCTTCAAAAAACAGGAATTGAAATTTGTAACAGGTGATGTTGGCAAAGATGTTAAGCCGGGTAAAGAGAAGAAAGTGATCTGGGATTTGTCAAAGGAATTTCCTTCTTTCAAGGAAGGGGATGCGGTTTTTGAGATTAAAGCAATTGAAGAAATAAACAAAGAAAAAAACAGGGAACTATTTATTGGATATAAGGGATCGCATACTGCGCCATTCGGATTAATCGCCGGAATATCCGGAAATCCCGGACTATATATTTCAGCAAGATGCAATTCCAATGTCTTAACAAAGTCAGATTTATCTGTTGAGAATTACTTACCACCAAATGGATGGTTTTTTCTGCCAAATGAAACTGAACGTAAGCGATTATCGGTAACTGCCGGCTTGCATCTGAAGCTTTCAAATTCCTTTTATGTGCAGCCGGGAGCAGGTCTTGCTTATCATGGTGCATTGTGGCATATGACCAACTCAGATAATGATACTGAATGGGTAACTCTAAGGGAAGATTCATTTTTAGCTTTTGAGGCTGAAGTTTCAGCTCTTTACAGGATAAAGCAGTTTTATCTTTCAGGCGGAATATCCTTGTACAAATTTAAATATGCTGATGTGACTTTCGGAATCGCCTATACATTTTAATGTCCGGAAATATTCTGCAGAATGAGAAAGAAATTTTTGATTGCAGCATTAGGGGTATTGTCCGCTTGTGCACCTGAATTGGAAGTTCCTGGGATTTCTGAAGAAACCTGAGAAACCGGATACAATCCTCCTGTTATGGGTTTTTCTGTCCGATTATAAAGGAATAATCCTGTTTTTAATATTCCACCAAAACATAATCCATATTTCCGTGGAATTGGGTGAATTGTTTACTGATCATCGTTTCAGAGTTTTTTAAGACATTGTTATATATGTATTTCTGCAACTCACCTGTAGTAAGCTTTTTATCACTATTTTCATCCGCAGCGCCCTGCAGTCCAAGACAAAGAAAACAGGTAAACAAACCCGAACGGGACTCATCAAATGCGAGAGAAACTGCATCAGATGACGAGGAATTGAAAACATAAAATGACGGATTGCTGATCCATGGATTCCTTGACTTACTTCCTGTTATTGTTGATCTGGTTCTGATGATATTTTCCGACTTAATGCTTTCGCTCTGTTTCGATATTCCGGAAAAACAGGCATCCACAAATACAAAAACATTTTTGGCCTTCAGATGCTGAAGGGTTTCATATAAAGCGGTGACATTTATACCCTGGCTGCTGATTCTGTCTTTTTTAGCATCAGAGGGTACAACGTATATCTGTTCACCGGAGATGGACGGAATTCCATGTCCCGAAAAATATACAAACAGTTCTGTAACGCCGGGAACAACCATTTTCTTCAACTCTCCGTTTTCAAGATTGAACATGTTATCAAAAAAAATCCAGTTTGCATCCGAATTCGTATCCGTTATTACTTTATCAATGCCAAGAGTATTCTTAAAATAGGAGGAAACCAGTTTTGCATCGTTACTGGAGTAAATGGCATCAGGTAAATCCTTGTATTTTTCAATCCCAATAACCACCGCAATAGCATCGGGCCTTCCTGAATTTGTATTGGGCGCCCTGTCAAGATTTTTATACGGATTAGGCGGAGGTGGCGGTGGAGGTGGCGGTGGAGGTGAGGGAGGTTTTTTATTGAACGCCAGGTTTATTTGCAGTTTATTAATGCCTGAAGGTTTATTTGATCCGTTTACAGTTAAAACCACAGGAATATTCGGCAACCTGTAGGACCTGTCGGGATTTACATAAATAGTAAATGTTTTAACCTGCTGTGGTGGTAAATTACCTAAATTCCCAAAGTTCTTTGAAATAACAACAGAGTGATTTGGCGACTTAAACATATAAGTAACATCATTGGCTACTGCATCTCCTGTATTTTTGATGTAAAATCTGACCTGCACCACTTCACCCGCCTGGATCCAACCATCAGGTTTTAACGTGGTGGTACCTGCGCCTGTATCACAAACAGTATAATACATGTATGTGAGTTCAGGAGGGCCGGCATTCAAGGTAATTTGTTTGGCATCCGATTTACGGCTAATTACCTCCTGTGCTTTCGCATAACCGCCAAGAATACCAAGAGCAATTAAAAAACAATAAAAGGGCTTCATAACGGGACTGGAATAGATTAGTTGAATAAAATTACATCAAATTCTTAAAAATCAAATATTTTTAATACAGGTTGTTTAAATGCGAGTCACGATTTATTAAACATCGACAAATGGGAATTATCCGTCAAGAATACAATATAACCTATTGTGGAATAGTTTTTTTTGCTAAATTTATAACTTGTTTCTTTGTTTCATGATTGTTTAGATGAATTGGATCTGTTGTGTAAATTTTAAGGGATTATCAGCAAGATTATAGACAGAAAGCAGATCTTAAACCGTTTTTCAACTCTTAACAGTTTTAAAATATTCCTTTTTGTGAGTCCTGCAGGCGCAGGTTCTCATATTTGATTCGGTGTTTTTTCGCGGTGGATGGACTTGTGGCATGGATATGTTGGATGATTGATTTGTATGCGATCAGATAATTTCCATACTAACTCTGTTTTGAATAAATGTCTGAATTAAATGTATTATCCGGAGAAACCAGGGAAGCAGTCAGGATCGCCCAGAAGATTGCCCGGGAGTATCAGCATGAACACTATTCAGCAGCCCATCTTTTAAAAGGTCTTTTGCATAAGGATGTGGGGCTTGATGTGGTACTGACCCGTATTGGAAAAGATGTAAATTACCTTAAAGAATGGGCCGACATAAGAATTGAAGAGCTCCCCAGATCGGCTGTAACCATACCCGAGCCTTCAGGTGACGAATGCATTGGCAGGGTTCTTGAAGAAGCTGATTTGCTGCGCCTCAAGTTTTCAAGGGAACTTATCGATCCGGATCTTTTATTGCTGGCTCTTTGTAAACCAAACCTTGCTTTCAGCCAGGATCAGTTAAAATCGTTCTCCCTCTCGCAAAAGGAGTTTACCGATCACCTGCTTGAAGAGGCAGGGCTATTGGAATCAATTCCTGTGAAATCGGCCGGCCAACCTGAAAAAGGAAAAAAGCAGGCACAGGTAAAAGCTCTTTTCAGTTATTGTGTCGATAAAACTTCGCTTGCCCGGGAAGGCAAGATCGATCCGATTATAGGCCGTGATGCCGAAACCCGGACTATGATTGAAATACTCAGTCGCAGAACCAAACCCAATGTACTTATTCTTGGTGACCCCGGGGTGGGCAAAACCGCCCTTGTAGATGGTCTGTGTTTGAAAATTACCGAAGGACAGGTGCCGGCAAATCTTAAGAATGCCCTGGTTTTTGGCCTCGACCTGGGTTCACTGGCTGCCGGGGCATCCTATAAAGGAGAAATTGAAGACAGGGTAAAGAATATTATAAATGAAATTAAATCGTTTGAAAAAGCCATATTATTTATTGACGAGATTCATTCCCTCTTTGATGCTTCAGGATCTTTAGGAACAGGCGTCATTAACATACTGAAACCTGAATTGACAAAAGGGGACCTGACTTTAATCGGGGCAACCACAATCGAGGAATACAGGGAGTTCATTGAACCTGAAGCCGCATTCAACAGGCGCTTTGAAGTTCTGCAAATCGAGGAACCTGACCCGGAAAAAGCCTTCCGGATGATCCGCCATATTATCCCCCTGTATGCAAAGCACCATAACATCAAAATCGAAGATGAAACAATAAAAACTTCGGTTCAACTGGCAAAAAGATACCTGAAGGAACGAAAACTGCCTGATTCTGCCATTGACCTGATTGACCGCACTATGGCAGCCATCCGGATCATGGATGAGGTGTCGATGGATTCACTTAAAGGACTAAGGAAAAGTCTCAATTTCCTACTGCAGGAAAAGAAAGAAAATCTTTCTGAAGAACTTTCCTGGTTTGAACAACAACTCAGAAGCACAATCAGCCCCATTTTATCCGGCGGGCTGAACCTGACCGAAAAACATTTTGACGATCCAGCAAACTATACGGAATACCTGTCAGGTATCCTCGATAATCTTGAAACGCTGGCATCGGACAAGAAAGGAGTATTGCTCGGAGTAGACCTGGCTGCCGTTATTTCAGGCAAAACGGGTATCCCGCTCGGGAAAATTCAAACGAGTGAGAAAGAGAAACTTCTGAAGATCGAAGAACATCTGAGATCAAGGGTTATCGGGCAGGACCTTGCCATTCAGTCGCTTTCCGCTGCCATTCTCGAAGCAAGGGCCGGTCTTACAAGGCAGGGTCAGCCGATAGGATGCTTTTTCCTGCTCGGACCCACAGGTACAGGGAAAACGGAGCTCGCGAAATCACTGGCTGATTACCTTTTCAACGATGAAACGGCGATGATCCGGTTCGATATGTCGGAATTCAAGGAAGAACATTCCGCAGCGCTTTTATACGGCGCCCCTCCGGGATATGTGGGTTATAAGGAAGGAGGATTGCTTGTAAATAAAATCCGTGAAAAACCTTATTCGGTACTTCTTTTCGATGAGATCGAGAAAGCCCATGCTTCTGTTTTCGATGTATTTCTTCAGATAATGGATGAAGGAAAGTTGCATGACAGGCTTGGCAAAGAAGGTGATTTTACCAATTCAATCGTTCTGTTTACCTCAAATGTGGGCAGTGATTTCATTATAGAAAAATTCAATAAAGATGGCCTGCCAACGGGATCTGAAATGATGGAAATCATGAGCAGGTACTTCCGTCCGGAATTCCTGGCACGTATTACAGAAATCCTTCCTTTTGCACCCATTACCGAAGAAAACATCGCCGGAATTTTCAAAATACACCTTAGAAAATTCATTGCCACGTTGAAGTTGAACGATATTGAAATTAACATCACGGATGAGGCTCAGAAAAGCCTTGCATTAATAGGATTTTCGCCCCGTTATGGTGCAAGACCGATTAACGGGGTCATCCGCAGCTACCTGCGAAGACCTGTTTCTAAAATGATTATTTCAGGTGAAGTAAACGCAGGTGACACCCTGAATCTCGATCTGAACAAAGAAGAAGAACTCGTATGGAATGTCATTCAGAATAAAAACACAGTGAACAAAAACTAAATATCTATCCTATGCTCAATGAAGTTGAAATCGGGGGACAGCTGGTCCCTCAACAGTCTTTCGAAGCTATAACGAATATTTCTTCGAACAAAACCCTCCTCGTTCAAAAGCTGACAGGGAAACCCGGAAAACTTGAACCCGTGAAAGGCCTTAAAACAATCGATGAAGTTTTTAATCATTTCAAACCTTCGGTTGAAGTTGAATTTGAAGAGGAAAATGGTGCACAGCGAAAAGAAGAGTTACTATTCAACAGCCTTCTCGATTTTAAAAAGGAAGGAATAATAAACCAGAGTGAGTTCCTGCAAAAATTGCAGGCAGAGCAGGATGTGTGTAACTCCATTATTAAAAAGCTGAAGACGAATAAAATCCTTAAGGCGGCTTTGCAAAACGCCGATGCAAAACAAAATTTCCTGCAGGCTTTACAGGGAATCATTAATGAACTCGACCAGGCAAACGCTTAAATCCTACTACCATGGCAAATGAAACAGAAAAGAAAGTAGAAAAGCAGGCCAAGCCTGTTCAGGAAAAGATACAGGAAGTTAAAACCGGGGCCAGGCCTTTGGCAGAATCGATTGAAGCTTTATTGGATTACGGAGGTTTCGATCTGATTAAAGATACAGTAGACGGAGTGTCATCCATGGACCCCGAAGCCAGGGCGCGGAAGAATATTTTTCTAACGGATTCTTCAAAAAGATCGGACCGTGCTAAGCTTAAAAACCATCTTTCGCTATGGATCCAGCTCCTGTCGGAGCATACCGATCTTACTGAAATGATCGGCGCTGCCCAGGAACGCATCAGCGCATCCTCAAAGGTGCTGAATGAAAACATGGCAAAAGCCGTGAACGCTACACATGATCTTGAAGTAGCATACCGTTCTGTTGCGCTGTTTTACAAAAATGCGGAACGCGATAAGGTCAGGAATGTCACTTTTATCAATGTGGATCCTGACCGCTTGAAGGACATGGAAAACACCATGGTGATCGATAAGATTACGGAAGAACTTAAGCAAAATTATGACCGGCTTGACCTCAGGGAAAACTATTCGCTCCTTGTGCTTCCGGGTTATCTCGGTTCAAACCAGGCGGTGGACAAATGGGCGAAAATTGCCTATAATAACAAGGTGATGCTGATAACCGATTTTCAGCACCTCGATGACCCCGAAGCCGTAATTGAGGAATTTGACAGTGCCGGACTTACAGGCGGTGAAATATACAAATCAAACGCGATACTTACGTGTAACTGGGTTGTTGGCCGAGAGAAATATGCCGAACTGGGTGAAGAGGATCATCTGTTTGTTCCGCCGTCAACAGCCCTTGCGGGTAAGATTTACAGCACACTTATTGCTCAGCCTGTTGCAGGGAAAATGCATGGCGGACTGAATGAAGTGAACGGCGTCAAATTCGAAATGAAGAAAAGTGAGATATCCGAGCTTGAAAGACGCGGCCTGGTTCCCATGGTTCATGAGTGGGGAAAGGTTATGGGCATGTCGGCTAAAACGCTTTATAACGGAAATGATATCGGACTTCAGACCTATTCTGTTGTAAGGGTGTTCGATTATGTGGCAAAAGTCATCATCGACTTCCTGAACCGGCAGGCCTTTGTTAACTGGGATGCCACTGTGGAGAGGGACATAAAAGTGGAAATAGCCCGTTTCCTGGGGAGTATTAAGGGACATGACAAAATCATCGAATCATTCCAGGTAGTGGATATCACACAGGACCCTGAAACAAAAGTCATCCACCTTGATGTCCATATTACGCCCTTCTTCCCCGCCAAAAGCTTCCTGCTGCGGCTTGGAGGAACCAAGGGAGACACAGCAGAAGAATGGAAGGCTGAATTCTCTGAGGATCAAGGTAAATAAACATATCTATTTTCTTAAACCCTAAAAAATTATTGCAATGGATGAAATTAAACTGGACATTGAAAACTTAAAAGACGTTAAGGTTTACAGCGTATCGTATGGCGCAAATCTTCCTGTATCAGGCCTTGAGGCTAATGCAGCCGCAGCAAGGCTATCGTTTTCTGATCTTTCGCTTAACATAGAACTCACCGATAAAACGGAGTTCTTTCAGTGGATAACGACTAAAAAGAAAATCGGTGGAACCATAAAAATTGAGGATTTTAATAATCCCGGATCCAACCTGAGGGAAATAAAATTCAGTGATGCCTATCTTACATCCTTAAGTGAATCATTCAGCGGTGGAGGCGGAGGAGGAATGAGCATTTCAATTGCATTCACCAAAATTGACATGAACGGGGTCAAATACGATGTGAAGGCAGGTAAATAATTTCAATACGTAAGCATTGCTACAGCAAGTCGAGCTAACCGTCAAAATCGGGGGAAATACGATTTCCCCCGTTATTTCCTGTTCAATAAACCAGGAAATCAACTGGCATCACCAGTTCGAGGTGATCTATGTTGCCGATTTCTACAAAGAGAAATACAATTCAATCCTGAATAAAATCCGGGATTTTATCGGCTCGGAAATTGAAATCACTTTTGAAACCATTGAAAACGGAAAAAACAATGTACACAACCGGTTTTATGGTCTTGTAACCCAGGCAAGACTTAACCGTACCTCAGAGGGACAAAAGGAAATTCATCTCGCCGGTTTCAGTCCGACCATACTTATAGATGGAAGGCCCTGCTGCAGGTCATTTACCGGCAGATTGCTCAGTGAAATAGTACAGGCCACTCACGACCAGGTACCCCAAAACGACCTGAAACTGAACTCTAATCCTTCTTACCGCACAGACATTCCTTATATTGTCCAGTATAATGAATCAAACTTTGAATTTCTTAACCGCATTGCTGAAAAATATGGCGAATGGTGCTATTATAACGGAAGTGAACTGATATTTGGCACCCTGAGTAAATCCAAATCAATTGACGTTTTTGTTGATAATAACCTGCAGGATTTCAATTTTGCCTTTAATTTGAAAAATTACGGTTTCAAGGCCATAACCTATGATTACCTTGAAAATGAGTCCTGGATTAAAGAAAGCAAGGACATTGCGGTTAATGACCTGGATGCCCGGGGAGATCATGCCAAATCGGTTTCCGAGAAAAAATTCAAACAGGAGAACATCCTGTTCTCATCCGGTTTGTATGCAAAAGAAAGCGATTTCAAGGATTTCTTTGAAACCCGCCGGATTGCCGACACCCGAAGCCTCATAAGCAATGAAGGCCAGAGTACTTTGCCTGATATTAACGTGGGTTCGGTTATCAAAATTAAAAGTCAGAATGACCAGGAAGATGATTTCGGTGAATTCATCATTACTTCAGTAAAGCACATTATTGACACCGAAAGGAAATATAAAAATTATTTCACAGCCATCCCAAAATCAATAAACAAACCACCGCTGAACAACAGGGTGAAACTCCCTGCATGTGAAATGCAACCTGCCGTTATCAGCAGTAATGATGACCCGGAGAACCTCGGGAGGGTCAAAGCCCGGTTCTTTTGGGATGACCATTCCGAAACACCATGGCTCAGGGTTTTAAATCCGCATGGAGGCAAATCGGATAAAAATGACCAGCACGGATTTTATTTTATTCCTGAAATTAACGATGAAGTTATGATAGGTTTTGAAGGAAATGACCCGGATAAACCTTTTGTAATGGGAAGTGTGTATCATAAAAACTCAAAACCCGACCACTGGTACCATTCACAAAACAATACGAAATCCATAAGAACCCGCAACGGGAATCAAATACTTTTTATTGACGAGGACGGAAAAGAAGAAATCCGGATTTTAAACAAGGACGACGGCTCCCCTAAAAATGAGATATCTCTTAGCATGGACAATAAAGGCAAGATCACAATCAAAACAGAAGGTGAACTTGAAATTTCTGCCGATTCAATTAAGATCTCTGCGAAAAGTGATATTCAGATTGATTCAGGTAAAGGAACCAAATTAACCGCTACCGATCATACAATCAACGCCAGTAAGGGAGTTAACATAAAAGGACAGCAGATGGATATTAACGGGACACAAACCGATATAAAGGCAACTACACTAAAGATCAACGGAAGCGCACAGACAGAAATCAGCGGTGCCATGGTTAAGGTGGCAGGAAGCGGAATTACGGAAGTCACCGGGGGACTTGTAAAGATCAATTAATTCCGATGAAGTGGATAAATATTATTCTATACCTCTGAATACCGCGTCTCTTTTAGAGAAGAAGAAACACCCGGCTTGCGATATCCGTGAATCGATCAGGATGAACATCAATATGATCATTAAAACGCACTTCCGGGAATACCGGTATAATCAATCCTATGGTTGCCTGATCTGGAACCAGGATTATAGTACGGTAACCAATATCTCAAAGTGGCTTGAAGATTTGCGCAGTTCCGTGGTAGATTCAATAGAATCGAATGAACCGAGGATAAGTAAAACGGAGGTAAAAATTGACCTGGAAGAGGCAGAGGTTTTTGAACGGTTCAAAGGACAGCCGTTAAGACTCAAGCACAAGCTGACCCTTGAAATCAGGGGCGTGATATCACACCTGAATGAACCTTTTGAGCATTTTGAATTCCTGTTTTTCAGTCCCCTCTCCGTAGCCTGATAAGAATATGGACCTGAAAGAAAATAAAAAAGAGGTCGTACAAAGCCGGCTCAAGCAATATGCCGCTAAATTGTGGGGATACAGTGATGCCGAAACCGAAGGTTTTGACCCTGTCATTGATATGCTTTTCGGTGCCTGCTCGGTTGAATTTGAAAGATTGTCAACGTCGCTTTATAATTCAAGGTCAAGGATCCTTGAAAAAGTAGCCCGGATCCTGCTGCCTGAAGTGAATTTACGGCCGGTTCCCGCGTATGCCATAATGCATGCAAAGCCGGCCACCCCGACTAAAAAAGCAAACCGGAGTGACCAGTTCATTTTCGAAAAAGAAAACATCAATGCAGTAAATGGTAAAACAGGGCACAAGAAACTCTATTTCTCCCCCGCCTCCGAATTTACCCTGGTAGATGCTGAGGTAGCCCTTATGATAACGTCATCTGCCGTTATGCAAATGAATGAGATGACAAGGGAAATCAAATTCAGGTCTTCAGGTCCTCCGTTACCCGCTTACAACCAGACTATCTGGCTTGGCCTGAAAATGAATCCTTCAGTGAAGAACCTGAAAAATGTCTCATTTTACTTCGACTGGTTCAACAATCCGGATAAGCAATTTCTGCTAAAACTGCTCCCGGCAACGCGCTGGTTTCACCAGGGAACGGAGATCGAGGTAAAAAGCGGCTACAGCAGAGAAATCGAAAACATTTACAATGAGATTTCAGTCGACATTGAAAGTTTCCTGGATATAAACAGCAAAACCGAAAAAGCGGTAACCGGCTTCTTTGAGGAGCATTTCATCACCATAGCAGGCGACATGCTACCTAAGGCGGATATCCATCCGGCAGTATTCAAAGAATTTTATAATGAATCCGAACTCGAAAAAATAAAAGAGAAACTTTGCTGGATTGAAATCAGATTTCCTGAAATATTTCCCCCGGATGCATTTTCAAGCATCTTCTGCACACCGAACGCTTTCCCTGTAATGAACAGGAGGTTTCACAGTTCGAACCGGCCCTTTACGATCAGCGCCGATCTGAATATTCTTCCTCTGCAGAACGACGATATGTTTTTCACCATTCATCGTATTATAAGCGGCAGCCAGACCAGTTACCAGGAATTACCCTTTAAAAGAGCCAGTGAATTTACACCAGGCACCTTTACGGTCCGCACAAAAGGCGTCAAACGGTTTGATGAACGAGATGCCCTCGAATATGTGGTTTACCTGTTGGAACTGCTGCGTGAAGAATACGTCGCATTCCGTTCATTGAATGCCTCCATGATCGAAAAGGAGCTGAATGATCTGCAGATCATTATAAACAGGCTTCAGTTGGGGATTTCAAAATTAAACACCGACGAGAACAGCACCCATTTCATCTTTATGAAATCAGCTGTTGTCGAGGATATATGGCTCGAATACTGGTCCACTGCAGGGCCGTTTGCCAATAACATCACCCCTGGAAGCCGGTGCACCAGCGGAGAATATGATAAGAAAAGCCTGCGGTTCCTCACCACCTCAACAGGGGGTAAAAACCCACCCGATCAGCTCGAAAGGACATGGCTGTTTAAAAATGAGCTCCTGGCACGCAACCGGATTGTTACGGTTGAAGATATACGGTCGTTTTGCAAATCCGAACTGGGCAATGAACTGGATAAGGTAACCGTCGAAAAAGGAGCTCTTCTTTCAAAAGAAAGATCTTCCGGGTATATGAACTGCCTTCATGTGATTTTGAAATTCAGTACCGGAAAAACGGATGATGAAGCACTGAATTTGGTTAACCATATTGAAAAGTCGCTTGAACGGCGCTCTTCATGTCTTTATCATTACAAGGTCGATTATGTTAACGAATAACCGCGAAAATATTGATTACCTGGCTGAAGTGGTTGTCAGTCATTTGCTTTCAGGGCAGAAAGCGCCGGCGGGGGTAACCGTCCGGCTGCTGGGGATATTTCGCCGTTTCTTTTCACATGATGTGGAAAAAATAACAAGCCGCACCAACACACGGAATGAACAGGAGTGGGATATTTTCCTGCACCGTGAAGGATTTTATGATATCCTGCCCGAAGGTTTCTTCCATACCACGTCGCGGAAATACTTTAAGGATCATAATGAAACGGTAACTGAATTCTCACTTCATAAAACACAGGAGAAAAACGCCCGGCTGTTCTTTATGCCCCTGGAACAGGAATTTTACAGGCACCTGGTTAACAAGGAAAATTTTGAGCAGGATTTTTATTTTTCACCGGAGAGTATCCGGGAGTTTGTGGATTTTTTTAACCTCGATGAATTTGGCCTGGACCCGTATCAGAAAGCATCGCTTTTTTTTATAATGCCTTATATCAGCAGTATTGCTGGAAACCTGGCGCTGACTGAAACCTGCCTTGAGATCATCATCCAGGAAATAATCAGGATTAAACAGGAGAATAACCGTGCAATTAAATATACAGGATCAGCTCTTCCTGTGGGTCAAATGCATTTGGCACTTGAATCCACGCTGGGAGAAAGTTTTCCGGACGCGAATCCCCTCATTACGATTGAGATCGGGCCGCTTATGAACAGCGACGACCTGATGGATTATGTGGCCGGTGATAAAAGGAAACTGGTTGAATGGCTTACAGGACTGTTTTTTCAGGCCGACCTGCACACGCAATTCAGGATCCTGCTTAAACCCGAAGATGAACCGTTTATCATCGCCGGCAGGGATTATGAAAGCCGGTTATCCTATAGCACATCGATATAAACTGACAACATATGCTACCAGAAAAAAGAAATCTCGCAACCAACTGGATCGACGGAATGAAGCTGAACAAGGATCATTTCATCGGCCTCGACAACTGGCTGATGGATGGATTGCGGGATATGGGATGTATCCAGATGACGGACCACAATTATGGTTTATTGGAAGGCTCGGGTGAAGGAAACAGTTCATTGAACCTGATGATCAGCTTCGACCAGAATAACCAGATCAATGTGAAACTGGCCGAATGCAGGGCGATAACCAAAGGAGGCATCCGGGTAGAACTCAATTCGCAGAATATCCAGAAACTGCTGTATCCCCTTGAAAAGCTTTCGATGGACTTCAATATATCCGATGCTTCGAATGAAATGTTTGACCTGATTCTGGCAGTTTTTCCCGATAAGAGAGTGCCTGTGGGTCAGCCGGTTGAAAATGAAACACCGTTCCGTCATCCCTGGGTGATGCCGGAAATTCAGATCAATGCGGTCCCTACAAAACAGGTGAATTCGTCGCAATTATGGAAAAACCACATAACCATAGCCCGGTTCCAGGTAGTAGCGCATGAAGTGCATGTAATCACCGAATATATTCCGCCGTGTTCAAGAGTAACAGCGTATCCTGCCTTATTCGATTATTACATGGAATTTGAAAATAAGATTGAGAAAATCACTAACGCATTAGCCGAGTACCTGAGAAAGAACCGCACGGACCAGACCAAGCTCAATAATAACCTGATTTATGTGATTGAAAAATTGGTGTATTATCTCACAATAAACCTGAGTCATTATAAAATGATCTTAAAAACACAGCCTCCTGTGTTTATGATCGAATTTTTCATCCGGTTTGCAAGGCTGTTCAAATCGGCATTAAGCTGGCTATCCGAGTATGACCGTGAAGAGGTGCTGAATCATTTCAGCCACTGGGTTTCATCAAGAGACCTGGATAATGCGGCTTTCGAACTCATGAACCTGGAATACGATCACCAGGATATTTATGCTTCCGTGGCAAAAGTGGAAATCTATCTGGAGCTTGTATATGAGCTTTTCGAAAAGATGGTATTCTCGGGGAAAGTGGCGTCCCCGGTTCACGATTTAAGGCCAGCCGGCAAGGGACCGGTAATTATTAAAGATGGAAAACGAATAAACTAAACAACTATGGGAAAACCAGCAGCACGGGTAGGTGACATGCACACCTGCCCGATGCAGACACCCGGAGTTCCGCCGATTCCGCATGTGGGAGGGCCGATTCTGCCTCCCGGTTGCCCGACGGTGTTGATCGGCGGCCAACCCGCAGCCCGTATGGGCGATATGGCAACCTGTGTAGGCCCGCCTGATTCCATTCTAATGGGATCAGCCACTGTCCTCATCGGTGGCCAGCCTGCCGCCCGCATGGGCGATTCCACCGCCCACGGTGGAGTAATCATGGCAGGGTTCCCACAGGTATTGATTGGGGGCTGAAAATAAGACATAACCAAACAATTGGAGGTAAAAATGAAACTTCAATATTTATTTAGAGGTGATTCTAGAGATGAGTCAGCCATTAAACGATCTGGTGGTTTTGTTCCCTTATATTTGCTTAATTCACATGAGGGAGGTTTTGATGGCTTTGTTGCCTGTAATAACAAAATTGATGGAAAGTTAGGATGCAAATGTAATTTAACAACAGAAGTTGAATTATTTAATAATGCAAGAAAAAAGTTGAAACAGATGCTTCTGAGCCCAATGGATTTCCAGCAACATGTAATTCATAACGATATTGGACTCATAGCCGCTGCAATTAAAAAAGATGATTCCTATAGTGGTTATCAATATCAAATAATCACCGAATGGGAGATCGATGCAACAATAGAGGAAGCAGCAAAAGAATTGGGCCTCCCAGTCGGGCGTATCAATGCCTTTAGTAAAAATTTCCGAATTGTGTGTAATGCTAAAAACTTACTTAATGCCACCTTATTTGGTGTGATTCCTCATCAAGCAGTTGAGGTTTCTTTTGTGTCACCAGTAGAATACAAATACATTAAGTGTGTTGGATATAAAGGAGTGTAAAGTATCTTATAGACTTCCCTCGCACATCCGATCATACACCCACACATGACCGGCCATGTCTTCTAGGCGTAAGTTGTGGCCTGAAAACATTTTTTTCATTTGCGGACAATCGAAGAACAGGGATGGAAATTCGGACAGGTAAGTATAATCAAAGATTCTCACAGGCTTTTCACCCTTTTTAACAAACACCAGGTCGGTGCTGTAAGTCGGTTCGGGTAGCGGTGTTTCTTCTTCCTCTTCCGTTTGATCTTCATCTTCGGAAACTCTTTGTTTTTTCGAAGCATCGCCATCGGTTACCCTTACAAGATTAAGATCCTTCCGGACAAACGCATATACTTTCATTTTGCTGTCAAATCCGGGATTGATCAGCTGCATGAACCTGATTCTGCCTCCATTTTCATCCAGCGGCACTGATGCAAAAGTGATGTATTCTCTTTCAATATAGCGGTCTATATCCTCACCTAAATCCTCATCCATTGAATAACCTGATTCCCTGACTATATCATACAAAGAACGGTAAGGTGGTTTAGCTTTTATTGAAACCATATCTTCCGGTTTATACTTGACTTTTTTACCGTTATCAAGAACAACAGTAATATTTGTGATGGTTCTGCCCATAAAGCCTCCGCCCTTTACAGTACCATGAAGTTCTTCGCCGGTTGAAAGAGTAACAGTACAAGGACTTCCCGAAAGATTATCGATGGCATCGGGATTAAGAGGCTGAATAAATGTTTGTGCCCGACAATGTAAAGGCAGAAAGCTGATAATGAGTAACAGGAAACATGCAGTTTTCATATTGCGGATTTTAAATTGGTTTTGGTTCAATCTCCATAAAACCTCAGCAAACTTTTACCCATCCGTATCACATCGTTATTTTTCAGCAGAACACCATTTTTATCAATCTGTATTTCATTCACATATAAGCCGTTCCTCGAAGGATTCCAGGATGGAATTCCGTCGATTGCATACCACTGCCCGTCGCGCAAATACCACTGGGGCCTGTTTTCTGCCTTAACATATTCGAAAGTGGCATGCCGGCTGCTTATGAAGGTTTTATTTCCTTCCTCCCTGATGCCGATATCGTTGATGAACGGGTCCCCGGCATCCATCCTGCCCATTGTCAGCATATTCTTCTGCTTGAATTTCATCAGGTTGGTCAGGTTAAACTCCTTCCCATTATCCGTGCCCTCCACAACCTGGATCTTCCAGACTGTTTGTTTGATAAAAGTTTCCTGGTCCATATTGGAATCCAGCAGGGCAATGATTTCATCAATGGTTTGAAACCTGATCTTCGGATCAGGGAACAGGCATCGCTGGATGATTTTAAACCAGTAACCTGTGCCAATACAGGCTGCCAGTTTATCGACATCCCATTTCCCTTCGGTCTTCCTGTCTTCAATGGCTTTGGAATCGTCTTTAAACTCATCAAGATTTCCAAAGGGTAAACTTCCCTGTGTGATCAATTCAAACAGGATAACGCCAAAGGAAAAAATGTCCGTTGTGGGACCCGTTGATTTAAAGGATTGCGATTTCTGGCTTTGTTCGGGCGGTGAATAGGTCATGGTGGCAAAAACCTTGAGAGCGTGACCCCTGATATCGGTTTTTGTCAGCCGGCCCTTAAGGTTTGCCGCAATTCCGAAATCGGTAAGTAAAGCGACATCTTTATTGAACAGGATGTTTTCCGGTTTAATATCCCTGTGTATGATATTGAAAAAATGGAGACTGCTTATGCCCTGGAGTATCTGCAGGGCGAGGCTGTTTAGTTCTTCAGTGTTGTATGGTTTTCCGATTTTCTCACGAAGGTTGCCATCAGGACAGAAATCCATAACCAGTACCGGATTTTCATTGATTTCGTCATAACTATAGGCGTGCACCACATGTGAAGACTGGATACCGTGACTTATCTCGTATTCCAGCTTAATCCGTTTTTTAATTTCCTCCCTGTCTTCAGGTAGCATCTCCCATAACCGGTTAACTTTAATGGCAAAGTAACGGTTGTCTTTAACACCCTTGTATACGCTTCCGAATCCGCCCTTGCCAATTTCAGAATCGATGAAATAATTGCCGGATGACAAAGAGAGATTTTGCCCCGATTGTAATTTAAGCGTCTGAAGCATAACTCACTCTTTTACTTTAAGCGCATCAGTCATACATAAAAGTGTATACCTTATTTCCGATTATAATTTTAGTGTTATCTGCAAGGGGGGATTCAGCAGTCAACTGAAAAAAAGTTGCCCCTGTTGAGCTGAGATCGTGAATAAACCAGTTCCCGTTCTCAAAAGTAAATTCAGCATGACGTGATCCTGAAATCGTGTTATTTCCCGTGTCAAGGTTCACACGGTTCACAACCACATGCGATTCAGAAAATGAAATGGTCCTGCCGCTTTTGTCATCCTTCAGCTCAAAGCCGGCATCAGCTCCCTGTTGTTTGAAATCAAAGCCCCCCATTTTCTTTGTTGTATTTTCTGAAGCAGCTTTCTGTTCTTTATTGCGTATTGTAAACAGGCATACTTTGTTTCCAAGTACCAGGCGAATACCGGAAACCAAAGGCGTGGCTTCCTTAACCTGGATAAATGTAGAACCGTTGGAACTGACATCCTGAATCAGGATCCGGCGATTTTTTAATTTGAAAATAACATGCTGTTCACCAGATATGCTCATGTTTCCGGGATCGAGGTAATCACGGTTCAGCATCACCTCCGGATCTTCTGATTGGATCTTGAGTTCACTCTTATTGGATTCATCGATGAGTTTAAACCGCAATTCGTTCAGTCCCTGGACTTCAATTTCTTCCAGTCCGCTCACAGCCATTGTTTTTCCGGCGTTAAATACCGTATTTTCAGGTTTTGATCCGGAAAAGCCGCAATTAGGACACGGAGAAGATCTTGATGGTTCCACGCGAAGAGGATACTGACATTGAGGGCAATTCAAAATTCCTCCTACTGCGCCTTGTGTAGGTCGGTTGACTGCGGGCCTTTCCGGCTGCAATCCGGCCATTGTTTTTTTTGATTTACCATCTGAGAAAGGAAGCCGTATTTCAGGACGACCCGTTGATGTCTTCGGTTTTTTAGGCTTAAAGCCAAGGAAGCTGAAGATATTTTTCATATACTGGTTATTTCGGATGATTCATTAATTTGTCTCCGGTGATTTTTAATCTGTCCACTGAATTTTTCAGTGGTTCAAGCATTTTTAAAGCTTTTCCGGGTTTATTAAGCGACAGGATACCGTTCCCCGAAGTATCAGCAACATTGGCTACTAGATTACGAAGACTGTCAAGCCTGACAAACAACTTATCAAATGAGGCCTGGTCAGCGGGTGAGATACCGGCTTCCTCATGTTCCGACATGTACGTTTCCAGTTGATCGGTTAGATGGCGGATCCTGTAAAACTCAAATTCCAGGTCAGTTTTAATCCTGTTTGTATCTTTCGGGGAGCGATCAAATCCAGCGACGATATTATCAGTGTTCACAGTGGCAGAAAGGCTGTCGTTAACCGGTAATAGTGAAGAGCCGGGATGAATTAATTGTGTGAGGAACGGTTTAACCTTTTCAGTAATAAAATTCCTAATTTCAATATTGTACCTGGTTCCTGCATAAACCAGCATCACAAGCAAAAGAATGACAAAAAAAGGCCAGATTCTCCTCCTGTTTTTCTGCTTTCGTGTAACCACTTCTTTTGTCGGTTTCGGTGCATCGAGAATATCAACTACAATTACTGTGACATTATCTCTTCCGCCGGCGTTGCAGGCTGCTTTAATGAGCGATTTACAGGTTTCCTTTGTACTGGAAGAGAATTCAATAAGTTGTTGAATTCCCGAGTCGCTTAACATCGAATTCATTCCGTCGCTGCACATAACAAGCCTGTCTCCGGTTTGCAAAATAACTGATTTGAAATCGGGAGCCGGTTTCTGTAACGGATCACCCACTGCATTCAGGATTAAATTGCTCTCGCTGCTGTTCCGTGCTTCTTCGGGAGTCATTTCACCTTTTCTCACCTTGCTCCAAACCAGTGAGTGGTCATCTGAAAAAGGCCTTAGACTTACACCCCATGAAGTATTGAAATGATAAATACGGCTATCGCCTGCCCAGGCTAAATACAGGGAATGGCCGGTTATATAACCCAATATGATTGTGGTGCCCATGCCTTTCAGCGACTCATCGTTCCTGGCCTTTTTTAATATGGCCGAATGAGCATCAGCAATCACTGAAAACAGGAATTTCTGAATCTGGCCAGTATCTTTCAATGCATCCTTATGAGTCTTAAACCGGCTACCCACCTTTTGAACGGCAATTGACGAGGCGATCTCGCCGGCGTTGGCGCCCCCCATCCCATCAGCAACCATAAACAGTATGGCTTCCTGTTGAGCGAGTTCAATTTGTTGGTCGTTCAACTCAAACCCTGTAGTGTTACAATGGCAGAATATGCCGAAAGAATCCTCATTATGATCCCTTTGCCTGCCGACATTGGTTTCGCCATAAACCGAAATTTTCATGTCACTGTGAAATTAGCGATGAAGATTCCTGAGTATCCTTATCTTTAATGTTTGCAATAGGCACTACTCCACCTGTAAGGCTTACACCGCCCCGGGTTTCAAAGTCACCAAAAGCCATAATTCCAACACAAAGTATATGTGTTTTCAATTCCGGATTAAAAAGGATCACCGGCCCTCCGCTGTTTGCTTCTTCATAATTCTTGGCGGAAAGGGTATACACTCCGTCTGCTGATAAACCAGTTTGTGCAACCGATGATTCGGCAAAAAATGGTTTGATGTCATTTTTGGCTTCGTTTTCTTTATTTACAGTGAAACCGAAAATCATAAGGTTTTCACCTGCCTCCAGCGTCAACGACTGGTCTATATCTGTTTCAAGGGGTGATTTTTTATCGGTTTGCAGGTAAGCCCAGTCGGTTCTCAGGTCATTGGCATATTTCAGTATATACTTCTTTTCTTTTCTTCGTTTCCCGGTTTTTCCATTAAAGATGAGATCCTGCGAATCATCGATCACCACCTGGTCATAGCTGAAAATAAACTGATCTTTCGATGAAGTAGCGCGGAATTTGACATTAACACTGCCTCCGTTGAGTTCGGCATAATTGATCAGCGTTGCGGATTCATCGCCTGTGTATCTCCAGTTCTGAATGCAGTGCCTGGCGGTGATCAGTTTACCATCTTTGCATAGAAAAGCGGTTCCTGTCCATCCGTTATTAATATTGGATTCATCTCCATTTGGAAATTTCACCGATATCTCAACCACTTCAAGAAAATAGATATAATCTTTAACATCCCTGTAAGCTTCTTTTTTGGTATACTCAATAACCGGTGTGGTATCGATGTTTCTTTTTATTTTATCGAGTTCATTTGTCACACCCAGCACCGTGCTTTTAAGCTCAGAGTTCTCATCGGCCTGTTTTGTGATAACCTGCTCCGACTGGCTCATAATCTGCGCGTATTTTATGCTGTCCTGAACCCTGCGATTTTCGGTCACAGCAATTTGTGTCTGAAGGTCAATATTCTTTTTAGCCTGTTTATTGATAAAATACAGTCCAACCACAATGGCTACCATAAGGGTGAATACAAGGACCCGGATTTGAATCTTATAGGGCTTGAGCGCCTGGCTTGCCATAAGGCCGATTTTCTGGGTATAACCCATATTTGAAGTACCTGAAGCCGTAATATTAAACCTGAGTTTCGGGCCTTCGATTGAAAGTTGTATTTCATCCCCGTTGTTCAGCGGTTTTTCTTTGTTGATAGCCTGGCCATTAATTAAGGTGGGGTTTGTCTGTGATAACTGCATGATATAATAACCATCCTCCCTTCTTTCAATGGCAGCGTGTCTGCGGCTAACTGTTATAATATCGTTTGCGTACTGGACATTGCATTCATTTGCACGCCCTATTTCTATGTAGGGGATTACAATGGTTTCGTATTCACCTGTTTTTTTTCTTTTGGAAGGAGTGATGTATTCCAGGGTATAGGACGGAACATTGCCTCCTTTAAGCACAGTCATTCCGGTTTTAAGGATTCGGGTGGATTTGGCCATGATTTTGATTATTTGGGTGAAATTTTACTTTCTAAAAATAATCCGGATTCAGTATTCGAACCTGCAGAATTTGTCATAAACGATGATATGTTTTATCAGGTCATTCCAGTTGTAGGTACCTCCAAATACTTCTCTCATTTTCGGGCAATCTGAATATAACTGCTTGCCGATCTCCTGGTAGTTTTGTGGTTTTGTAAAATAGCTTTCCCCGTCTTTCACAAGGATGAAGGTCATACTTCCTGCATCTGTGTAAGTAAAATCCGCTCCGATTCCTGTGCCCCTGCTACCTCCTTCACAATACTCATAAAAGAGAACTTTTATCCGGTTATCAAATCCCGGATTCAATAATTGATAAAGCCGGATTTTGGTTCCTCTCCTATTTTTAAGGGCGGGATAAAAAATAAAATAATCCCCGATTACCTTTCCGTCCAGGTCCATTGTCCATCCGTTGACTGATATAGTTCTCCCGTGCAGCATGCCATAGCTACCAGCTCTGCTTGTTGATTTAACCCAGAAAGAAGAAATTTCATCAGCATGGTATTTTTTCCATTTCTTGTTCTCAAGCCGAATGATGATCTGAGACAGGTAATTTTCTGAGCTCATCATAATCCCATTGAAGGTTCCTGTAACATCTTCACCTGAGTTAAGCTTAACCACACATGAACTGTTAAACAAGGCTTCGATATGATCAAAATCAAGAGGACTCTGAAATTCTTGTCCGCTGCTTCCTGTAACGAATAGTAATAACAACAAGACAAGACCGGGAATTATGGCCTTTTTCATATTATTAATTGCAGTTGTGCTCAAACCATTCACACGAAAAACCTATACCGGTTATAACTCAATCCCGTAAAGGGCCGGGATAATCACATTTCACAAGAACCTTTTACAAACCGGTATTGAAAGACAGAATACAAGTCTAAGATAATTTAAATATTTGGAATATAAAAGGTTAAATTCTTTAGAAAAGTAATACGTTGATTCAAGTCAACGGATTTAGTATAGTGAATCAAGCATAAGCATGGTCAATATCAATCATTATTAATCTGCATATCAATCCATTACAATTAACTAAGCCGACATAACAGCGTAAAAGAAATCAAATCGGATCCAATGAAAAAGTTTTACTTCCTTATCCTGGTTCTTTTCGCTGTGACGGGTGTTTATGCGCAGGTACCTGATTCCGTAAAAAAGACGGTTTATGGAGTTGAGGTTAACCAGACTGTCACAGGAAGCGGTTTCGCTTCAGGAACAGAGCTGTTACTTTCAATGAGTGAAAAAGGAAGAAATTTAGCAATAGGTTTCTATTTCTGTTCGGAAGCAAAGAGGTTTACCGGCGTTATAGTTCATCATGAAGTGGCGCTTGTGAGGTTCCCACAAGAAAAAAGGCTGGTACCCTTTGCTTTTTATCATTGCATTTACAGGATCACAAAAGTCGGCAAAAGTGGATCCGATTCCCTTATTAACAGTTTCGGAACTTATAAAAGCTTTGAACACCATTTGGGTGCGGGCATTCATGCCCGCATTACAAATGGCATATATCTTACTGCTGCAGTGGGTTATGGGTTATACCTTGGCTCTATAAAGAAACCGGAAATCCTTCCCGTGACAGGAGAAAAAATAGGGTCCAACGGTTTTGCACCAATAGCCAGTATCGGCTTCGGTTTAAGGTTCTGAGCTATTCCAGTTCTGACCTGATTCTGCTAATTACCTGTTCAATCTTGATGGGCTTGGCTATAAAGCCTGCAGCTCCGAGTGATTCTGTCAAAGCAATCGATTCCTTTGAATCAAAAGCCGAAACTACAATTATTTTAACTCCTCCCAATTTCAGCTCATCCCTCATTTTGAGGAAATCATAACCTGAAACCTGGGGCATACTCAAATCCAGGAGAATCAGATCAGGTGAAAGTTTCTCTAAAATCTTCTTGGCTTCATCCACACTCTTTGCGGAATAGCACTCAAATCCCGCATCTTTTAGAGCATACTCAAGTAAAAGCAAAGCCGTTAATGAATCGTCAATACAAAGAATCTTTTTCTTCATGTGATTTTTTGAGAGTCGACTGCTAAGCTACAAAAAAGAAATAAATTGTGACCTTTATTGATTAGGATAATTGATAAATGACCGAAATGTGTAAATTTACTTTGTTAAATGCAAACCGGCTTGATGGCAACTGAGTGTATAATACCAGCGTATAGTGTATTAACTGATGATCAGATCCGGAAGATCAATTCGGCGTGTGTTCCGGTTAAACACCGGAAAGGAGAATTGTTGTTCGGGCAGGACCGGCCTGTATCTCATTTGCTTTATGTTAAATCAGGTTTGATTAAAATTCACCGGGAAAGTACAAATAACAAAACAGTGATTGTCAAGATCGTGGGTCCGGACCGTTATCTTGGCCTGCTTTCGATATTTTATGATTTGAAATACCAGATATCTGCCACTGTAATTGAAGAAAGTGAACTCGTTTATATAAACATCCAGGCTCTTAAAGACCTGATCAGTGAAAACGGGCAATACGGTCTCAAAATCCTTGAACAGTCAAGTAAGGAAGGCGTTTATCTTTTAAATAAACTGTCAGTTTTCCACCAGAAACAGGTACCCGGCAGAATGGCCGAATTATTGCTTTCATTCAGTACCGAAGTATATAATAATAACGAATTTACATTGCCCCTTTCAAGGCAGGAGCTTGCAGACTACGTATATTCAACCAAAGAAAGTGTAAGCCGGACATTAACCGAATTTAAAAATGATCGTATGATCGATATTGAGGATCGCAAGGTCATACTTAAAAGTATTGACCTGCTTAAAATTTTGAGTAAACTCGGTTGATCATTACTTATTAATTTTTTGTTTCACTTTATCTATGACTGAAAAAACTTTTTTCCGTTGGACAGATTCTATGAGTGTTCAATCTGTTGAAATTGACAATCAACATAAAGAACTCATTAAAATGCTGAATGAATTGTACGATGCTTTTATGAAAAAGGAACATAAAATAAAAGCCGGAGCCATTGTAGACAGGATGTGGGCGTATACCAACTATCATTTCACCACCGAGGAGAAGTATTTCAGCATGTTTAATTATGCAGGTGCTGAAAGCCACATCAAAGAACATGAGCTGTTCCGCAGCAAAGTGGAGGAATTCATGGACAAGTTCAAGAAAAATCACAGTGCATTAACCTACGACCTGATGAACTTTTTAAGAAGCTGGCTTAATAACCACATTATGGAAACCGACCAGAAATACGTTCTGTGTTTTACGCATAACGGGGTGAAATAAAAATGACGGATATAGGCAATTTGTGATCAGTTGTTCTATCTGACTTGTACAATAAAGGTTTTGGATTCTGCCGAAGGAACATTTTTTTCCCACGACCTGTAGTATTCCATTTTTATAGTATCAATTCCGGTCTTGATTCCTTCAAATGTCCATATTTCCTTTCCTCCGCTTCCTGTTCTGACCGGGAAATCAGCAACATATCGCCAATTAGTGGAATCGACAATAGAAATATCCTGTTTGTTTGACCATTTCCATTGATACCCGGTAGTAGGGTTGGATTCTAATTTAATTTTAAAACGTTCATGAACTTTTATTTCAAAATCCATTTTGGTTTGATCTTTTGTTCCATCAGATAACTGTTTACATTCTGAAAAACTTACTGATAAAGTAAGCATAATAAAAACTAATGTTTTCATATTAATGATAATTGGTTGGAAATTCTGTAAGTTAACCTGTATGCTTATCAGGAAAATACATTTACAATTTACAAATTATTATCGATTTCTTAAATTTACAATTGTATACATGTAACCAATTTTGATTTTGGTCGTCATATTCTTTGTCACTCAATTCCTTTAACCACTACCATGTTAAAAAACCTGTTCAAAACCGCAGTTCGTTATCTTTTCAAACACTTTGGATACAGTGCATTGAACATTCTCGGACTGACCCTCGGAATTACAAGCGCCCTATTCCTGATCATATATTCATTTAATGAAATCAGTTACGACCGGTATCATGAAAAAGCCGGCAGAATTTACAGGGTATCTTCTAAGATAACTGAATCTGATGACCAGTTTACATGGATAGTGGCTCAAATACCATTCGGGCCTCAATGCGCCCAGGATTACCCTGAGGTGGAAGCCTATGTAAGGTTTATTCCAATGGACCGTGCGGTATTCAAATATGAAGATAACGAATTCACTGAAGAAAAATTCTTTTATGTTGATTCAACGCTGTTTGACATTTTTACCTATCCTGTTATCAAAGGCGAGGTGAAATCCGCCATAAGAGAACCGAATAAAATTGTTCTGACAGAGAAAATCGCCGCACGATATTTCGGCGATGCCGATCCGATAGGAAAAGTGCTGCAATCGGGCGACAAATCCTATGAAGTAACCGGTGTCATTAAGAACGTACCCAATAACTCGCACTTCCGTTTTGATGCGGTGACTTCGCGAAGCAACCTTCCGAAAGAACTGGGTTCATGGGGTAATTTCGGAGTCTTTACCTACATTCTGCTTCCTGAAAATACAGACGTTAAGGCGTTTGAGAAAAAAATGCAGGGCATGTACGACAAGTACATGAAGCCGATATTTGAAAAAATGAATATAAAAATCGAATACATACTGGAACCGGTAACCCGTATACACCTGTATTCGACTAATAGCGGAGAACCTGAACCTACCGGCAGCATCAGGTATGTATACATTTTCTTTATAGTTGCTGTTTTGCTCGTGATGATAGCGGCCATGAATTACATGAATCTTGCAACTGCCCGGTCGACCCGCCGTGCCAGGGAAGTAGGCCTCCGAAAAGTTGTCGGATCGGCCAGAGGGCCCATTATAATGCAGTTTCTTTCAGAATCGGTTGTATTCACTGTTTTTTCGATGATCATCAGCCTCATCCTTGTGGCTGTATTGCTGCCAAAGTTTAACATACTTGCCGGCCGGACATTTGACTTTCATGTACTTTATTCACCGGTAGTCCTGATTACATTAACAGTGATTCTCCTGATTGTCGGAATTGCAGGAGGAAGTTACCCGGCGTTCTTCCTTTCAAGGTTCAGTCCGGTTACCGTATTAAAGGGTGAAATCACCCAGGGCAAAGCAGGAAGTTCATTCAGGAAAATACTTGTGATCATACAGTTTGCCGCCTCGGTAATCATGATCATCTGTACACTTGTAGTTTTCAGACAGCTCCATTACATGAAAAATATGGACCAGGGTTTTGATCAGAAGAATGTCGTTACACTGCAACTGGATGGTCCTCTCAGCCGGAAATATCCTGTTCTGAAACAGGCATTGCTCGAAAATAAAGATATTGTGCATGTCACTTCAACGAATACACCCATAGGTGAAGGGTCTCCGAAAGTTATTTTCAATGTTGAAACAGAACAGGGAATGGAAACCCGGGGCGTTAACTTTGCCGTGGTCGATCATGATTTCATTGAAACTATGGGGATAAAAATAAAGAGCGGCAGAGATTTCAGAGAAGACATGCCTTCAGATACCCTGTCATCGATTGTGGTTAACCAGACATTTGCAAACCGGATGGCATGGAAAGACCCGATCGGGAAAAAGATGGAACTCGGAGATTCAAACACGCTGCGTGCAAGGGTAATAGGCGTAATGGACGATTATCACCAGACAGGAATGTACAACCAGGTTGAATCGCTTGTACTGGTTTACCGCGAGATGAACAACGTGATTTATATTAAACTAAGCGGAGAAAATACAAGGGCAACCCTTGATTTTATAAAATCAACATGGAACGACATTTTTCCTGATCAGCCTTACAACTACACATACCTCACCGATCGGTTCAATAACCAGTTTGATGCCGATGAAAAAAGGGGCCTGATTTTCACCCTTTTCACCCTGCTGGCCATTCTGATTGCATGTCTCGGTTTATTCGGTCTTGCCTCATACATGGTAGAACAGCGTACTAAAGAAATCGGTATCAGAAAAGTCTTTGGTGCCGGTGAAGGAAAGATCTTGCAGCTCATATCACGCGACTTCCTGTACCTGGTCATAGCAGGAATTGTAATTGCCGTTCCTGTTGCAATGTATATAATGAATAAATGGCTTGAAAATTATATATACAGAATTCATATAGGAGTACTGTTAATAGTGCTGGCTACCTCGCTGACAATAGTAATTACATTCCTTACAATAGGGTATAAGGCTTACCAGGCTGCAATAATGAACCCGGCCAGTTCGATTAAGACTGAATAAACGGTTTCTTAATCCAGGTATACTATAAAATGGCAGGTCTTGCCTCCCCTTCTGAGGCTCTCGGCAACATCAACCCTAAATTCACGACCTAAAGCTGTTTCAAAAATGGCCTTATGTGTGTTACGGGTGCATTCGCAATGGATATCGTTTGGCTTTGGTGTGCGATAATTGGCGGCAGGGCAGTAACAACGATCTGAAACTTCGCCATAGCGGATGTGGACTTTATTATCTTCTTTCCAGATTTCAAAATTCTTGCTGTAATTCTCAATGAGTTTTTCAAGGTTTGCATTGCTTGTCAGGGCTATGTCCTTTTTGAACTGGTGCCTGTTGAAACATTGTACGCCGCAGAAAGCAACAATCTTTTCCTGGGTGGCCCTGTCAAGATTTTTGTCAATTGACTCAAGCAGGTCAGTCAGCCAGTTCTGAACAAATTCTTTTTGTGATTTTACTTCATCACAATTGTCAGTGCTTTGAACGGGTGTTGTTTCACCGGCGAACAGTTTACCAGCAACAAAAGGGCAAACGCCCATGAGGGCAAGCTTTTGAGCAAAGGCTTTTCTATCCATGGATTTATTGTTAAAAGGTGTTTTTCTTTAGACCGGCGAAGAGGGAAAAACCCTAATGTCAGTCATTGCGAGTGATCACCCCCCTGCTAATGACGCCTTTTCGTAATTCGTTGAAAGCCCATGGTTGTCATATTATTGGGTGATCCTTAAAAAGGTCTTCTAACTCGTAATGACGATCTTTTGTCTGTATTATATTATCTTTAAAATACCAAAACAACTCACCATGAACCGGAGTATTACCTGCCTGCTGTTTCTTGTCGTTTCCTTAGCTTCTTTCAGCCAGACCTTTCTGATCGACGATGACTGGAAATTCCACCGTGGTGGAGCCCAGGGCGCAGAAGATCCGTCGTTTAATGATTCGGATTGGAGATCGGTTGATCTGCCTCACGACTGGAGCATTGAGGACCTGCCCGGTACAAATTCTCCTTTTTCACCTGATGCGGTAAGCCAGGTAAGCGGAGGCTTTACAACCGGCGGGACAGGTTGGTACAGGAAATCAATAAATATTCCGGCTGAATGGAATGGGAAACGGGTAACTGTCATTTTCGACGGAGTGTATATGAATTCACAATGCTGGATCAACGATACAACATATGGTTTCAGGATGAACGGCATTCCTTTAAAATTAATGGGAGGATGCGTTCATCACGACAACGGTCCCCTTGGTTCAAGAGCAAGGATCGCTGCTCGCTGTCGGCAATGCCAATCCCATGAGCACCGAAAGCTACAGCTTGCCAAGGCGCAAAGCCTGGCGGGGTAAATGTCTTGCGATCGTAAAATCTTCACATAATCCGGGAACGATAAAGCTGACGGTATATTCGGAGGGATTGAGAGAAGGAACGGTTGAAATAATGTGTGAATAAAGAATGTCAAGGGTGACAAAGTGCCAGGCGAAGTCTGTGACTTCGTCTTTATGTAACTGATAGTTAATTAACATAGTAATGAAATTCCGTTCGGACGAAGTTGCAAACTTCGCCTAGCATTGAGTAATGAAATTCCGTTCGGACGAAGTTGCAAACTTCGCCTAGCATTGAGTAATCAAATTCCGTTCGGACGAAGTTGCAAACCATAGCCGTCAACTTAAGCTAAAATCCGCGTTAGCGGATTAATGTGAATAGCGCCGGCTGAAAGCCGGTGTTATGGCGTTTGTGGTTTTCACAACCGCGTTAGCGGTTGAATTTGAACAAGTGAAACTATCAGTCAACGGTATTCAACCGTTGTGTTTACATTTAACCACTCCGTGGTTAGAAGTACTGTATGCATTGGATATTCGCTTACACCGGCTTTCAGCCGGCGCTATTCAAATTAAGCCACTATGTGGTTTAAACCATTAATTAACTGTACAGTAATGGCCTTAAGTTGACGGCGATGGTTGCAAACTTCGCCTAGCACTTTGGGGATAATACTAAGACTCTGTCAGGTCTTGCCGGTCAATCCCAAATCTTAATCACAAATCGTAAATCCGTAAATCGTAAATCGTAAATCCTTTTACTCCCTCACTACCGCAATAAATTCCATTGGTACGTTAACCATCTGGGCGATTTCTTCACCGGCTTCGAGCATATCGTGGTCGTCTTCTTCAAAATACCAGTAGTTTCTTATGTTGCAGCCCTTTTGTATATATTGTCCCGACAGTGTCAACACATCGGCAATGAACTTGGCTGCAGCAGAATTAAAGTATCCAAGCCTGAAATGTATCCTGAATGCCGGATGAATCGCATCCCCGGCGGGCAGGGTTTGCAGGTGCTTTTCAAAATCCCTTAAAACCCCTTCGCTGAAACTTCTGATGTTTTCGGGAAGACATTTCCCTTTTATATGGAACACCTGCTTTTCGGTATCCAGCACAACTTCAGGTGTTTTGTCTGTCTTTTTGATGTCAATGGTTTTCATAGAATGTTTTTCCTGAAGTAATTATTTGAATTTTTCAAGAAGGTCTTTCACTGCGTCTTTGTGAACCATAAAATCCATCATTTTAAGCTTCACATAATCTTCAGAGAAGAAATAATAACCAAACTCTTTCGCATTCGGATCGCCGTTTCTTGATCCGGATCCTGAATCCTTGACAAGATACCAGTCCCTTCCGTCCTTTTCAAGATAACCTACAATATGCAATCCGTGGTCATCCGTGGTTGTTTTGTTGCTGAATCTGAACTGCCTTGCATCGTCATTAATGTAAGCTGAGGGAATATCAAATTCAGGGACAACTGCACACTGTGTAATCCTGTCAAAACCCGGTTCGCTAACATCACCACCTATGGCAACTGTGAATCCCTGGTGAACCGCCGATTTAAGCGAAGCCATGAAAACATCAAGCGGTACATTGTAATAATCCTTACTGTGCCACCAGTTATCGGGAACCGAATATTCCACTTTCTTATAAAAAGGCTCCTGCAAATAGGAAAGGATGCCCACATAATCATCGGGATTGATTTTTACAACTTGCCTGAGATAATCCTGCGGACTCATTTTTTTGCCGTTCACAGTTACTTCAGTCGGAGGTACACCGAGGTAATGATTCATTATTGATTTTATTGTAGCAATTGCCTCTTCTTCATTCCATGCCGAATTCTCCTTAACCCATTGCATATATTTTGTCATTTCATCCACCATGGTGGAGTGATTATGGTACTTCCTGCCATCGAGCAAGCCTGTATAACTTTCTTCAGGAACTACACCATATTGTTTCCAGATACGGGTTACGGCATCTGATTCAGATCCTTCGCTGTACTCTGAGTTTCCGCGTTCATTTATGAATCTCCTCGTTTTCTCAACCCATTCCCAATACACGGTGTATATTTCCGACAGTTTAACCTGAACTTTATTAATCCTGTAGGCATCCGATTCTAACATGGAAGTGGTTGAAAAGCACCAGCAGGTACTTGTATTTCCCTGTGAAATCGGAGGGTTATGCCATTGCTGGTTTTTATAAAGATCAACTTTGTTGGGCAAAGACAATACGGTAAGATCAGCGGAGAAATACTTCCTAGTTTTCTCCGGTTCTTTGCGGGCTTCTACATCCCTGTCATCTTTAAGGATTGAATTTTGCCAGAAACCTGACTTTGGTTCAATAAAAATGGCCTTTGCCGGAAATTGAGCTTTTGCAGTATAAAGGCTGGAGCAAAGGATTACTAAAAGTGAAATTCTGAAATACATAGAATGAGAGATTAAATAACGCATGAAATTACACTAATTTTCGAATCACTGTGCAGGCCGGGGTATTTTATAAGGTATCCAATATCAATATATCACAGGGATCAAGCAGAAGTTCCCCTTTGAATTTAAGCATAATCTGTGCAGTTGTGATCACATCACGGCGGCAATATTCCACTATGCGGGCAAGATTGTCTTCCTGCCAGTAGATACGGGATACCTGGCTTCCGTCTGTTTCTGTTTTAGGGCTTTCAATATTGAAAAGGGAAGCCAGGAGATCAAGGGATGTATAATGCTTATGATCTCCGAATTTCCACAGCTCAAGGGTATCAATATGCCTTATTTCCCAGGGCCTTTTCCCGGCATTGTCGAATAAATCGGGCAACCTGATGCCATTTACCACCATCCGCCTGGCTATATAGGGGAAATCGAATTCCCTGCCATTATGAGCACAAAGATCAATTTCGCGTTTCTGGCACAGCCGGGTAATAAGGTCAGCAAATTCGGCAAGCAGTACTTTTTCATCTGGACCGAAAAAAGATTTCAGTCGCAACACTCTTTTTTCTTCCAGCAAACCGATCATTCCGGTAGAAATGCAGATTATCTTGCCGAATTCTGCATATATGCCGGCTCGCTGGTAAACTGACTCAGGCGTTTCCGTTTCTTCTTTTTTCAGGTAAGAAGCTTTCTTTTCCCACAAGGTCCTGATCCTTTCAGGAACATCGTCATAAACAGGATATGCCGGAACCGTTTCAATATCAAGGAACAGTATGTTGCCTATTTTTAACTGGTCTAACATAATATGGCCGGAATCGTTATTTTTGCACTCTGAAAAATTACAAAATATCAGTCAAATACGCAACGAAACATTCTAACTGCTTTTTTATGAACCGTTTGTATCCTCTGAAATTCAAGCCGATAATTAAAGATAAGATCTGGGGTGGCACAAGGCTGAAAAACCTTCTGAATAAAAGTACAAAAACCGATAAGGCAGGTGAAAGCTGGGAAATCAGTGGATTTCCGGGTAATATTTCAAGGGTTAAGAACGGGTTTCTTGCCGGTAATTCCCTCGAAGAAATTATTGAGGTTTACATGGGCGATTTGGTAGGTGACAGTGTATTTGATCAGTTCGGAACCATGTTCCCGCTTTTGATCAAATTCATTGATGCAAATGATGTCCTGAGCGTCCAGGTACATCCCGGAGATGAGCTTGCGGAAAAGCAATTCGGCTCATTCGGAAAGACAGAAATGTGGTATGTATTAAGTGCAGAAAAGGATGCTGAAATAATAATAGGCTTTAACCAGAAGGTTGATGCCGAAAAATATATGGATCAACTGGAAAAGAAAAAGATCCTTGACATTCTGAATAAGGAAAAGACAAGGCCGGGTGATGTTTTCTTTTTGCCTGCAGGCCGTATTCACGCGCTGGGATCAGGCATCCTGGTTGCCGAGATTCAGCAAACCTCCGATGCAACATTACGAATTTATGATTTTGACAGGGTTGATGAAAAAGGGAAACCGCGCCCTCTCCATAATGACAAGGCACTTGAAGCCATAGATTTCAGTGATGTTAAAGAATTTAAGACTTCATACAAGGTAACACCCAATGAGTCTGTTAGCCTGGTTTCATGTAATTATTTCACAACAAATCTTATTGAACTCAGTAAGTCTGTCGATAAAGATTACAGCCGGATTGATTCCTTCATTATATTCATGTGCATTGAAGGCAGTTTCTCAATCAGGTATTATGATAACGAGCTTGAACAGGTAAAAAAAGGCGAGACCGTGCTTTTACCGGCTGAACTGAAGAATATTTCACTATTACCAGATCCTTCAGCACGTATTCTTGAGATTTATGCCGGCAAGCATCAAAAGCCGGATCGTTCAAATGAATTATTCGATCAGATACTGGGATGATCATACAATCGGTGAAATTCATACAAAGCAGCGCCGATTTAAAATCGTGTCCGCGTGAAGGTCCGCCTGAATTTGCCTTCGCCGGCCGCTCGAATGTCGGAAAATCTTCGCTTCTGAATTTACTGGCAGGCACCCGGAACCTTGCCAAAACTTCGTCTACACCGGGAAAAACAAAACTGATCAATCATTTTCTTGTAAATGACAAATGGTACCTGGTTGACCTGCCCGGTTACGGATTTGCCCGTACCGGAAAGAAAACAAGGAATGATTTTCTCACAACCATCGGTCATTATCTCCAGCAAAGGAAGACACTTGCCTGTTTGTTTATACTTGTCGATAGCAGGCACAACCCAATGAACAGCGATATTGAATTTATAAACTGGACTGGTGAGGCTGGCATTCCTCTTGCCCTTGTATTCACCAAGACGGATAAAATGTCATCAACCGCACTCAAAAAGAATCTCGATTATTATAAAAAGACATTGCTTCAATCGTGGGACGAATTACCCCCTGTTTTCGTATCGTCTTCACCCGATAAAACCGGCAGGGAGGAAATTCTTGATTTCATTGAAAACACGCTGAAACATTGAATTTTTAAATTAATCGCATTTCATCTTCTTTTGTTGAGCGGATATTTTTTACATTTGCAGCACTTCAATTAACCTGATTTGCAAAGATGAAAATTAAGGCTCCAATTAAATTTTTCTCTGGTCGCGCTTCACATTATCTGGCTGAAAAAATCACTCAAAGTTACGGAACCGAACTGGGTCGCACATCGGTTCTGGAATTCAGCGATGGTGAGTTTCAGCCTTACTTTGAAGAGTCAGTCAGGGGTTGCATCGTTTTTATAGTTCAGTCAACTTTCCCTCCTTCAGATAACCTGATGGAACTTTTGTTGCTCATTGATGCGGCAAAAAGAGCTTCTGCTTACCAGGTGGTGGCCGTAATGCCATATCTCGGGCTGGCAAGGCAGGACAGGAAAGACAGGCCCAGGTGCAGCATTGGAGCAAAACTGGTTGCAGATATATTAACTGCAGCGGGGGCAGACAGGGTAATGACAATGGACCTCCATGCCGATCAGATACAGGGATTTTTCAATGTGCCTGTGGATCATTTATACGGATCAACGATTTTTGTTCCCTATATTAAAAACCTGGGACTTGACAATCTTGTTATTGCTGCACCCGATATGGGCGGGACCAAGAGAGCCAACGCATACTCAAGGTTTCTGAACTGTGAAATGGTGATTTGCTATAAGGTCAGAAAAAAGGCCAATGTAGTAGAAGAGATCCGGGTAATCGGTGATGTAAAAGACAAGAATGTCATCATTGTGGATGATATGATTGATACGGCAGGGACTGTTTGCCTGGCCGCAAGACTGATGATGGAAGAAGGAGCCCGGAGCATAAGAGTGGTTTGCACACACCCGGTTCTATCGGGACCCGCTTATGAACGTATTGAAAAATCAGATATTACAGAGGTTGTTGTAACAGACACCATTCCTCTGCGGGGTCATTCGGATAAAATCAAAGTGCTGAGCATAGCTGATTTGTTTGCTGACGTGATCCATAAGGTTTATAAATATAAATCGATAACGGAGAATTTTCTGATTTAGGCCATAGGCTGTAGGAAAACTTCTTAAATCAAAAATCGGTGTTTGGTGTTCGGTGTTCATTACTAGGACCAATGGGACGTATGAGACCAATGGGACCGGCGGAATCCAGTATCCAGCATCCACTATCCAGCATCCGGTATCCAGTATCTTTTCTTTAATCCAAATAATTTTTTATCTTTGCCCTCCTTTTTAACCTTTGTTTACATTAAACAATGGTGTAATGGGGAATCCGGTTATCCCGGGGAATTCCAGGTAGCACGAGTATTATTGTTTAATCAATTATTAAAATGAAAACTTTCGATCTGAAAGCGACCCTGCGCTCAGCAACAGGAAAAAAAGACGCAAAAAATCTGAGAAGAAACGGCCAGGTACCCTGCGTTCTGTATGGCGGTAAAGAAAACGTTCACTTCGCAGCCCAGGCAAGAGATTTTAAGGATCTTGTTTACACGCATCATACCTTTATAGTTGATATCGACGTTGAAGGTAAGAAGCATCTGGCTGTAATGAAGGAATTGCAGTTTCACCCGGTAAGCGATGACATCAACCACATTGATTTTATCGAAGTATCAAGGGATAAGGCTATTATAGTTGAACTTCCTGTTGAAATCACTGGGAATTCAATCGGTATCCGTGCCGGTGGTAAACTCAGGCAGCGCAAAAGATACGTTAAGGTTAAAGGACTGATGGATAAATTGCCTGATGTTCTTACTCTCGATATTTCGGACCTTGATATCGGAGGGTCAATCCTTGCCGGCGATGTTAAAATTCCCGAGGTTGAAATACTCGAAGCTCCGCGCTCACTTATCGTTGGTGTGATATCAGCCAGGGCTGCTGCCAAAGGTATGGGAGAAGCTGAAACTGCTTCACCTGCCGAAGCTGCTGCTGCTCCTGCTGCTGCCGCTCCTGCTGCCGAAGCCAAGAAAGAAAAATAACATTTGTTTTGAAATACCTGATAGCCGGATTGGGTAATGTGGGAGATGAATACCACAATACCAGGCACAATATCGGTTTCACAATACTGGATGCTTTAGCAGAGGCATCCGGTATTGTTTTTAATGACAAACGGTACGGTTTTACTACTGAATACCGTTACAAAGGCCGCACTCTCATTCTGCTCAAACCCAACACCTACGTCAATCTAAGCGGAAAGTCGGTTAACTACTGGTTGCAGAAAGAATCCATTCCTCCTGAAAATCTCCTGGTACTATCAGATGACCTTTCGCTGCCCTTCGGCACAATCCGTCTCAGAGCCAGGGGTGGTGACGGGGGACATAACGGACTCACAAGCATAATTGAAACACTGGGCAATCAGAACTTCGCCCGTTTGAGGTTCGGCATCGGAGGCGATTTTCCGTATGGAATGCAGGTTGATTATGTCCTCGGCAAATGGACAAAAGAAGAAGCATCCGTACTTCCTGAAAAACTTAAAAGCTGCCACGAAGTCATACAGGGTTTCGCCACCCTCGGCGTTGAACGAACAATGAATAATTTCAATAAGAGGCTGTAGGCGAAACAGCGCTGACAGGTTGGACCCGGCGTAAAACCTGACAGCGTCGCAGACCTGTCAGCGTTTTAAGATTTATAATTAGAAGATACATATAAATAAACAACGCTGTCAGGTCCTCCGGACGCTGACAGGTTGGATTTTGCCTATAGCCATAACCTTCTCGTTAATTATCTGTTAAAACCATTAAACTCACTCTAATTTGTTATAAATTAGTCGGGTGCAGAAAGAATATGCGTCCGAAAACTGTTAAAATAATCATACTTGTTTCATTACTTGCATTGCTGGGTCTTGTTTTTACCCAGGTGTTATGGATATTGGAAGAAACCAGATTAGCCGGAAAGCAGTTTAATCACCGGGCCGATAACGCTCTTTCAGATGTAATCGGCGAACTTAAAACCAATCATGAAGCCGTTGCTGTACCTGTTGATTCAAATACGGCGCATAATATCCTGCAGGTTGTGGATACAGCTTTTCTCAGCGGTCTTATGAGAAAATATGTAAACTACCACAGGCTGGAAGGAGAATATTACTACAGCATTGTTAAAAGCAGTAATGACTCGGTTGTATGGCACTCGGCCGGCTTTTCTGACGATTCAAAAAAAACGGAGCCATTCAAAGCCTGTCTTTCGCCTGTGTATAAAGGCACATATTATCACCTGGCATTGTATTTTCCCGGTAAAAACCGGATCGTTTTTTCAAAACAGATCGGATGGATTCTGCTGACACTCATTTTTCTCACCATAATTTCATCAGGCGTAATTCTGATAGTTTTTACATACCTCCGACAGAAAAAGCTTTCGGAAATGAAAAATGATTTCATTAATAATGTAACCCATGAATTCAAAACGCCGGTTGCCACTATTGCCCTTGCGGCTGAAGTGCTGATGAAATCCGATCCGCGTTCAGGTCAGGAGCGCGTGAAAAACTACGCCCGCATCATTCTTGATGAAAATGAACGGATGAAGAAACAGATTGAACGGGTTCTTGAAATTGCCCAGCAAGATCACCAGGAAATCACTCTTAACCTCCAGGAATGCGATGTACATAAGACTATAAGTTCTGTCATTCCCAATATCTGCCTTGAACGATCAGAAAAAGAAGTAAGCGTAAATTATAATCTCAAGGCTAAAAACCCTGTCATACGCGGTGATATGATGTTCCTGACCGGTGTTATAACCAACATCACTGAAAACGCTCTGAAATATAATAACAGGCAGCCTGAAATCCGGGTTGATACTGAAGATGCTAACGATGGCATATTGATATCAATTACCGACAACGGAATCGGAATGAGCCGTGAGGCAATGAAACATATTTTCAATAAATTCTACAGGGTGCCCACCGGAAATATTCACAATGTGAAAGGTTTCGGTCTCGGATTATATTATGCCAGGATCATGACTGAAGCGCATGGCGGGTATATCAATGTATTCAGCGATTTGAACAAAGGCAGCCGGTTTGATGTTTACTTCCCGTATTCAGCCGCCGAAAAACGAAATTGAAATGGCGAAATCTAAAGGCATAATCCTTTTAGTTGAAGATGATAAGAATCTGGGTATCGTAATCCGCGATTTCCTTGAAATGTCGGAATATGAAGTGATTCTCAGAGAAAACGGACGGGATGGACTGGACGAATTTAAAAAAGGCAGTTACGACCTTGTTTTACTTGATATCATGCTGCCGCTTCTTGACGGTTTCTCGGTAGCTGAGGAGATCCGTAAAACCGACTGCGATATACCGGTCATTTTTCTGACTGCCAAAACACTTAAAGAAGATAAACTGAAAGGATTCAGAATTGGAGCCGATGATTACATCACCAAACCTTTCAGTACTGAAGAGCTAAAGCTAAGAATAGATGCCGTATTAAGAAGGTCAAGAAGAAACGCTGAAAAGTCATCTGTTTTTAATATCGGCCGATATAAATTCGATTACCCGAACCATATTCTTTCAATCGCCGACCAGGAAAGGCAGCTTACAAAACGGGAAGCTGAATTGCTGCACCTTTTGTGCATAAACATGAACAATGTGCTTCGCAGGGATCTTGCCTTAAAGACCATCTGGGGTGAAGATGATTATTTCATGGGGCGCAGCATGGATGTTTATATTACCAAATTGCGGAAAATGCTGGGTAACGATCCCGCCGTATCAATTGTCAACATTCATAACACAGGTTTCCGGCTAGAGGTCAGAAACAGGGAATGATTGAATTTCTCGCACATTACTGCAGACAATACCCGTTTTTTGTTAACTTGCCGGCACTTCTGTTTATTCCTGTAAATTTCGGGCTTTATGACTAAAAACCGTTCCAGGTTTCCTAAAGTATTCTGGATTGCCAACAGTGTTGAGATCCTTGAGCGATTTGCGTATTATGGCATTTATATAGGTTTCGGGATTTATTTCGAAAAACTAGGATTTAAGACTGATCAGCTGGGAATCATCCAGGGTTTATTCCTGTTTGTATCCTATATGGTACCTGTAATTTCAGGGACGTTTGCCGACCGGTACGGATTTAAGAAAGTACTGCTCATTTCCTACCTGGCTTATTTGCCTTCCGTTTTGCTACTCATCTACACTAAATCATTTTCGGGCATTGCGCTGACAATGCTGTGCATAGGGTTTGCAGCGGGGATCTTCAAACCTTTGATTTCAGGCACGGTGAGAGTCGTTACCGACAGTACAAACCGGTCGATAGGTTTTGGCATATTCTACGCCATGGTTAACATCGGGGCGTCCTTCGGACCGCTGATCATGGGAAGCCTTAGGGCCACATCATGGCAAAATGCCTATATAGCTGCATTTGTTGCCATTGCCATAATGTTTGTCATCACTCTCTTGTTTTATAAGGAACCTGAAAGAGCTCTTGAAGGCGAAACCCTGGGTAAAAAATTCAGGGAAATGGGCGAAGCCCTTTCCGATATGAAGTTTACCACTTTCCTTATTCTGATTGGCTTGTTTTTCTGGCTGCCATTCTGGACGTTCTTCAATATATGTCCCACTTATGTGGAGTCATACCTTGACGGGCACCAGTTGTATGAACAGATCAGGTCAGTTTTTGGAAGCCGTTTGGCAGGTCTGATTTCGGAAGAAAGAAACGGTGTTCGAATGGTGCTCGGAGAGACTATTTCACACACAGGATGGGTTATTATCGTCTTCCAGGTGATCGTTTCATGGATATTTGAACGATTCAGGCCGGTTTCATCCTTCATTTCAGGCCTGGGTGTATTGTGTGCAGGCTTTTGCCTGCTGGGACTTGCCCGCATATCAGGTCCGGCACTGTTTTTTCCGGGAATCATACTTGTTGCTTTCGGAGAAATGATAACATCACCCCGCATCCAGGAATATATAACCTGGATAGCACCGAAAGAAAAAGCAGGTCTTTACATGGGCTCCAATTTTCTTGCAACCGGACTTGGGGGACTTCTCAGCGGCTGGATTTATACACGCTATATTTTCAGTCACTTCATTAGCACAGGACATCCCGAGAATGTGTGGTTTGTAATGGCTATCCATATGATTGCCGGTATATTGGCATTGATGATGTTTACAAAGTTTGCCGGTCTCTTTAAGGAACAGGAAAATTAAGAATGAAAAGAAATCTGTATTTCTATGGCATTCTGATTGGTATAGGACTGGTGGCAGTCTGGTTTATCCTGGGTTCTGCTTCGGCAGGCACCGGGGAAACTGTCACCCGGTCGTCGTTGTGGGGTAACGGGATTAATCTCAAACATTTTGCCGACAAGCTTACTCAGGCACCCGGTATTTTTATCATGCAGCTTATTGTCATCATGGTAGCCGCCAGGATCCTGGGTTACATTTTTCAGCTGGTTGATCAGCCGCTTGTGATTGGTGAAATTGTTGCCGGTTTGCTGCTTGGTCCTTCGGTTTTAGGAGCGTTGTCGCCAAAAGTATTCGGATTCCTTTTCCCCGAAAATTCAATTTTTGTACTTGAGCAATTCAGCCAGCTGGGCCTGATCTTCTTTATGTTTATCATTGGTATGGAGCTGGATACAAGCGCTTTCAAAAAGTCGGCCAACAAGGCATTTCTGATAAGTACCGCCAGTATGGTGGTTCCGTTTATCCTGGGTGTTTTCCTGGCATCCCTGCTATACAAGCGTTTTTGCCCTGAAAATGTGCAGTTCACATACTTCGCGCTTTTCATGGGTACCACCATGTCGATTACAGCTTTTCCGGTTCTTGCCCGCATTGTACAGGAGAGAAAACTTACCAGGACACCGGTTGGCATAATGGCTATCACTGTGGCTGCCATAGGTGATGTGGTGGCATGGATCATACTGGCCATTGTAATTGCCGTTGTAAAAGCAGGGGGTATAAGCCATTCCTTTATGACCATTGGCTTTTCGGTATTGTACATCCTTTTCATGTTTTACGTTGTCAAACCATTGATGTACCGAATCGGAAATGTTTACGGCAGTCGCGAAGCCATGGTGAAACCGATTGTAGCCCTTGTTTTCCTGCTTATATTACTCTCCTCTCTTGTAACCGAAGCTATTGGAATTCATGCCTTATTCGGCGCCTTCATGGCCGGAGTTGTTATGCCTGAAAATATCAACTTCAAACGGGTATTTACTGAAAAAATAGAGGACATCTCTCTTGTTATCCTGCTGCCGTTGTTTTTTGTTTCCACCGGATTACGTACACAGATAGGGCTGATCAATAACAGTACCATGTGGATGATTTGCGGTTTCATAACTCTCATCGCAATTTTAGGTAAATTTGGCGGCACATTGCTTGGTGCCAGGTATGTAAAGCTCAGCTGGCGCGATTCAATATCCCTGAGCGTGCTGATGAACACGAAAGGCCTGATGGAGCTTATTGTGCTGAATATCGGGTATGACCTGGGTATTCTCGGCCCTGATATCTTCACCATGCTCATCATCATGGCACTTATCACAACGGTACTCACCGGTCCGGGTTTGAATCTGGTTGAGCTTTTCCACCCGAAAAAGGAAAAACTCGTTTCAACTGGTCACATTTACCGCATCATGCTTTCGTTTGCCAATCCCAAAATGGGAAGTACCCTGCTGAACCTGGCATACCTTTTTGCCGGAAAAGTGGCAAAAGACACTGTTTTCACAGCCCTGCACATATCTCCAAGGAGCGATATTTCTCCTGATGAGGCAAGAATTTTTGAAAGGGAAAGTTTTATCCCGGTGAGGCAGGTATCTGAAAAATATGATCTCACACTGAATACGATCTACTTAAATTCAAGCGAAATCCATGGCGAAATTCTGAGGACCTGCCGCTATGAGAAGCCTGATTTTCTGATTATGGGAAGTGCCCGGTCGGTATTCAGCACTGACATCCTCGGCGGTATTCTGAAAAGAATTATTCATGATGCGCCATGTGATGTACTGATTTTCAATGAGCGCAATTTCACTGAAATCAAGTCGGTTCTTATCGTGTATTTCGGTAACGGCGATGAATTCATTTTTAAGTATGCCGCTTTGCTGAATCATAACAGTGACCGGAAGTTTTACGCCTATCACCGCGGACTTGAAAACAAGGATTCAGCCAATGGTTTTAATGATTCAGGGATACCCATGGTTCCTGTAACAGGCAGTTTACTGCAGCCGGCTTTTCTGAGATCGGTTGATCTTGTAATTGTTTCGGAACATAACTGGAAATCACTTGAGGATAAGCACAATTTACCCCTGAATCAGTTTCCTTCGTTACTTATCATTCATAAATCAGAGCAGGAAAACCGGATATTATAAATTTACGAGTTACGATTTACGATTTCAAATCTCAAGCCCAATCGTACATCGTAAATCTAAATTCGTCAATTCAATTAATCCTAAATCGTAAATCCCAAATCATAAATTTCCTAATCCACTTCTTTAAAAGTATCTCCCTTACTGATATCGCCGGTTTTAAAGCCTCTCATGAACCAGTATTTTCGCTGTTCAGAAGTGCCGTGTGTGAACGCATCGGGAACCACATAACCCTGCGATTGCATTTGGATGCGGTCGTCGCCCACAGCAGCAGCCGCGTTTATGGCTTCATCAATATCCCCTTCTTCAAGAATGTTTTTCGTGCGCTGGGCATGATAAGCCCAGACACCAGCCAGAAAATCAGCCTGAAGTTCAAGTTTCACTGAGTATTTATTATATTCCGATTCACTAACCTGGCCGCGCATTTCATTCATTTTATCTGTAATTCCAAGGAGTTTCTGAACATGATGTCCTACTTCATGGGCAATAATATAGGCCATGGCAAAATCTCCCTTTGCCGATAGTTTGTCCTGCAACTCCTGCAGAAAGGAAAGATCGATATACAGTTTTTCATCGCCGGGACAATAGAACGGGCCTGTTGCCGCTGAAGAAAAGCCGCAGCCCGATTGAGTAGAACCGCTGAAAAGAACAAGAGTCGGTTCGCGGTAAGATTGACCGTTTTTTGCAAACAGTTCATGCCATACATCTTCGGTATCCTTTAGCACTACCGAAGAAAAATCGGCAAGTTCCTGTTCAGCCTGAATAACTGTGGAATCGGCTGTTCCCTGTTCGGTGCCGGATTGAAGATTATTCAGTAACTGGGAAGGATTTCCTCCAAGAAGCCAAACGATAACAACAATTACAAGGGTACCGACGGTACCGCCGGCAGCAATTCTGCCACCGCTCATTCCGCGGCGGTCCTCGATATTGCCACTGCCTTCACGTCCTTTCCAGCGCATAGTTTGGATTTTTACAGATTAAGGTAAACTTCGAAATTCATAAATCAGTGTTCCTTGTTCGATATTATGAATGTGCAGTGATATGAAAGTGGGATCTGCCAGGATCGAACTGGCGACCTCATGCCTGTCAAGCATGCGCTCTGAACCAACTGAGCTAAGACCCCGGTGCTCTAAACCCTGCCTGCCGGCAGGCAGGCAACTGAGCTAAATGCCCCTTCCACAAAAATAACACATTATTTTCAAAATCAAATTAACATACTCAAGTGAATACTTTAAGTGCAAATCACGTATACAGAAATAAAGCCAACGAAAATGAAAAAAGTTACGATTATACTTATTTCCGTTTTTGCCTTTATCCTTTTCTCAGGCTCAGCATGGGTTAAGCTAACCCTTGTAAGGCCTTCAGACCTTGTATTGCCCGAAAACCTGAAATCAATTGCCCTTATCGACCGGACTTTACAGGATGAAACCAACCAGAATAAGATTGAACAGGTTATAACCGGTGAAGCCTTTCATCAGGATGACCAGGCGGTTGCCCGCATTGCAGAAGGTTTTATAGAAGCCTGTTCTGGAACAAAAAGATTTGAAACCGTGAGAACTTCAGAAAGATATAAATCGAACGGTACAAAAAATACGTTTCCTGCCCCGCTTGACTGGGAAACTGTTACGGAAATCTGTAACCGCCACAAAACCGATATCCTGCTTTCAATAGAAATTTTCGATACTGATTTTTTGCTTACGAACAATCCTGTAAAGCTGGATACGAAGACCGAGAACGGCCAGGTTTCAACAAGGGTTGAATTCAGGGCCAACGGCATAGCCGTTATAAATCTTGGAATCCGGCTATATGATGCGGTGAACCATGTAATCATCGATGAATTCCAGACGACGCACCGACTGAACTTTGATGCACAGGCACCAACTTTGCAGGGCGCACTTAATTCACTGCTCGACAAAACCGAAGCTATAAACCGGGCCAGCTATGATGCCGGGTTTATTTACGGCCAACGCATCACTCCAACCTATTACCAGGTAACCCGGTATTTCTTTGATAAGCCTAAAAAGGAGCTGGGAACGGGTGTAAGGTACTCCGAAGTCGCACAATGGGATAAAGCCATTGATTCATGGATGAAGACTGTAAATAACGGCGACAGGAAAGACGCCGGCAGGGCCGCTTTCAATATTGCTGTTGCCTATGAAGTCCTGGGTGATCTTGAAAAGGCAAAGGAATGGGCATCACGTTCCTATACAGAATTTGAGGAAAAAGACGCGAACAATTACTATAATGCGCTTACAGACAGGATAAGGGATGAGGCGAGGGTAAGTAATCAGTAATTGGTGATTCGTCATTGCGAGGAGCTTGATCAATCATTGATTGTAGTTAATATTTATAGCGACGAAGCAATCTGCCAGCACATGCACACCTTCTAAAAGCATCTATCTGTTGTTTGTCTTTGCATCGTTCTGCCTGTTCATGCAGATTGCTTCGTCGACTTACAATCAGACTATAATCACTAATTATTCAAGCTCCTCGCAATGACGCGCTTCTGCCCAGCATCCAGCCTCAAATCTCCCTCTCTCCTCTCTCTACCTTCAGAAATATCTGAGAAAGCAGGGCCATTAGTTTGGAAAAGGTTGACATAGCGATTTCGGTTTCGCGGCTTACCTGTTGTTTTTTTAGGCGCAGAAGTAGCAGGCCGTAAAGCGCATTCAGGCAGGTTTCAATATCACCGGCATTCGGATCGGCACTTTTTTTCCTGAATTCATCAAGATACACCTGAGCATTCCGGTATAATTGCTGGTAATCATCCTGCCCTTCGAGATTAATGAGCCTGATATGCAGGTCGGTAATTTCGTCCATCAGTGTTTTCAGGAAACTCAGATGACCTCTTTCACGGATCCCTTCCTGGTACATCATCAGGATAAGGTTTGCATACCAGTCGCGTACATCATCCCGGATTTTTTCCGAGTTAGGGTACTGTGAAATCAAATTTTCTTCAATATCGTCAATATTAAACCGGTATGCACGGATCAGGTCTTCCACCTGCCACATATACAGTATATATTCTGCAATATTGGTTTTTCTCTTTTCCTGGGCTATCAGCATAATCTTAGGTTAGGACATTGGCAACACGGTTGCTATTGATCAAAAATATTATCAAGTAATCGGCGATCCTTTTTGGTTGGTCTGCCACTGCCTTTATCCCGCCTGAAAAAGCTGCTTTCACTGATTTTAAGCTTTTCAAGTTCTTCAGGTGATGTAAGGTCTTCCAAAAACTCCCTTACCCGCTGGGCAGGAAGCCTGTTATTGCTCACCGCTATAACACGGACAGTATAAACCACAGGAAGCTTCCGGATAAATATCGTTTCACCCGGTTTCACATCATGCGATGGTTTTACCTCATTGCCGTTAATTATGATCCTTCCTTTTCTGCAGGCATCCGTGGCAAGGGTACGCGTTTTAAAAATGCGCATGGCCCATAGCCATTTATCAATCCTGATTTTATCTTCCGATGACATTGTGAATTTCTGGTATAAGCAAAGATAGATAATTGGTAAAAAAAAAGACCGTCAAACGACGGTCTTTTCACATTAAACAAAACTACTAACTAAACCAACTTGGGCAAAATCATCTATTTTTTCTTTCTGTCATCTATTGTTTTTTGTTTTCTGATTTCTGTATGATGATACGCACCCCTTACAGAGAAGTTGGCGGATTTCTGTGAACCGGGAAGATGTGTTGATGAATGATTTCAATTTTTCCATTAACGAAAAAAACAAGGACTTGCCTTGTTTCTTACCATGTAAATTCTTTGCGGACTTCCGCAAGCCGGATGAGGTTTTCATAATCCTCCTCCACCGCCGTTCCGACAACCACTCCATCGGCGCCCGCAGCGTAAAGCTTTTGCACATCATGCCTGCTTCGGATTCCGCCACCTACCCATAACGGTATGCTAATATTCCTTTTAACTTCTGTTATCACTTCCGGCGACACCATTTCTTTTGCACCACTTCCGGCTTCAAGATAAATGAGTTTCATTCCAAGCTGCTCACCGGCGATTGCCGTGGCCGTGATAATGTCGGATTTTTGAGCCGGAATGGGAATTGTATTGCTCATATAAGCCACAGACGTTCGGATATCCGCGCCAATAAGGATATATCCTGTTGGAATGATTTCCATGCCCGACTTTTTCAGGAACCGGGAAGCCATGACATGATTTCCGATCAGCAATTCAGGATTTCTGCCTGAAATCAAAGACAATAGTAATATACCGTCAGCTTTATCGCTTAGCTGCATTAGGTTTCCGGGGAAAAGCAATACCGGAATATTGCTATGGGCTTTAAGTTCGGTGATAAAATCAGTTACAGGGAGTGAAGTAAGACTTCCTCCTACAAGAATGAGATCAACCATTGATTTTTCTGCAACTGCCAGTGTTTTATCCAGGGAGGCAACCGGTTGTTTTTCGGGATCGATCAAAAGGGAAATTGTTTTCCGGCCGGGTGTTGAAACGGTATTGTAGATCACGGATTTAATTGTATTGATATGCTATTTACACGTCCAGACAACAACATAATTACCCAGTGAAAAATAATTCATTTTAAAAAGTTCATTCCTTGAACGGTTTCTGACCCACCCGTTCAGTTCACCTTTTTCAGCAGGGATAAAAGGTTCAATTGTCAGCGTTTCCTTGAAATTAATATCCTGCTTGTCACAGATCTTATAAAGGGCTTCCTTCGCACACCAGTGAATGTATAAATGGTATTTGCGCTGTTCCTCATCCGTAGTAATCTGTTCCTGGCTGTTGATGAACCGGTCGGATATATTGCCAATCCGGTGCGACATATACTCAAGGTCTATTCCCACTCTTTTCTGCCTGCTTAGCATGATTGAAGTAAGGTCCCGCGAATGGGATATGCTGATCAGGTAGTTTTCTTCTTTTATAAACGGCTTTCTGTTGCGATTATAAAATATGGACAGTTCACGCTGAGTCATTGCATTTAAAAGTACCCTGACGCTCAACCACTCGATTTTACGTGGAAGATGGGTGAATTTTTCAAGGGTTTCAAGCTCTTCGCGGTTAAGTTTAACACTTGAACGCAGCGCATTATAATCTTCGGTAATTTTCCAGATGCCCAACTGGCAGCCGCATTCAAATTGCTCATTCAGTATAATTGCCATGGACCAATGAATAAATTCGGTTAATTCCAGGTTATTGTCTCAATGAGATGCTGCACATCTGCCGAAAAAAATTGAATAACCGGCGCAAGTGAATCTTTATTGGGTATCACATTAAAATACAATGCACCACTTAAAAAGTTGCGTGTGCTGTCGGTAACAAAAAAGCTGAGTGACGAGGCCGTGTTACCTCTGATATCATAAAGAATGCCGTTTACCTTACGATCGGGGTAATAAAAAGGCTTTTCAATAATATCATCCGCCTTGATACTATGTTTATAAGCCAGCGTATGAATGTCTTCAACGAAACTGCCCAGGTTGTTGCTTAAGGTTTTATAGGTAATATGCAGAACACCTTTATATCCGGGGAACTCTATATTGATCCAGCATGGTTCGGCCATCCTGCCTTCAAAAGGGACCACTTTTGAATACACCGGAACTTCAAAGCTGTAAGGGCAACCTTCGGAATGGTACTGCACATATTTTTTTTCGGGAAAGTCGATCCTGAAATAACTCCGTGGTTTTGGCGTATAATTTTTGTGGCAACTGGTTAAACACACTGAAAAAAAGGCAAGGGTGCATGCAAGACAAACCCTGAAAAAGAATGATTGAAATTTATTCATAGTGCCTCTCGTGTTATTCCAGGGTGACCTGAATTTGTTTAATTCTCCGCTGATCGACCGATTTCACGGTGAAAGTAAATCCTTTTATTTTAAAAGCCTCGTTTTTCCTTGGAAGTTCTCCTTTTAATTCAAGGATCATCCCGGCCAGGGTATCAGCTTCTCCTTTAATTGACTCAAAATCTTCCTCATAAAGGTTAAAAATTTTAAAAAAATCGTTTAACAGGGCTTTCCCTTCAAAAAGGTAATTTTTATCGTCAAGTTTTACGTAAGGTGGAGGTTCTTCAAGATCAGATTCATCGCTGATCTCGCCCACAATTTCTTCAAGTATGTCCTCAAGTGTAATAATTCCAAGTGTTCCGCCGTATTCATCAATCACAACGGCCATATGAATTTTGGAAGTCTGGAATTCCTTAAGCAGGTCATTGATCCTCTTGGCTTCAGGAATATAATAAGCCGGCCGGAGGAGCGATTGCCAGTTGAATGAATCCGGTTTATCAAGATATGGCAGCAGGTCTTTTATGTAAAGAATACCCCTGATGTTGTCAAAGTCGTCGCTGTAGACAGGTATTCTTGAATAGCCCGAATCCACAATCACACCAATAAGCTTTTTGAATCGTGTGCGTATTGAAACCCCAACAATATCAATTCGCGGCGTCATAATGGCGCTTGCATTGAGGTTGCCGAATTTTACGATGCCTTCCAGAATCTTTTTATCATCACTCAGGCTATGCTGAGTGAGATCAAGTGCTTCGGAAAGGTCATCCATTGAAATATTCTTTTTATGCTGGCCTGAAATTTTCTGGAGCCAACCCGTTGAATTGACAAGCAGGTAATTCAGCGGCCTCAGTAATTTCTCGGTTGTCTCAAGCGGCTTTGCCATAAAGGCTGCTACCTTTCCTGAATAACGAATTGCATATATCTTGGGCAAAATATCGCCGAAAAACACGATCAGCAAGGTAATTACTATGACTTCAACAATAAACCCGAGAACTTCGGAATGTGAAAAATCAAAGAGTGAACTGCTTACATATGCTGAAATGATAATAATTCCAATATTCAGAAGATTATTCGATACAAGAACGGTCGCCAGCAATTTGTCGGGAATGCCCAAAAGGCGGTTAATTGATTGGTCATTTGATGATTTGGAATTACGGAATTTTTCAATTTCTGAAGGGGAAAGCGAAAAGAAAGCCGCCTCGGCTCCGGAAACAAGAGCCGAAAGGATGAGCAATACCAGGATGGCAAAAATAGCAAACAGCAAATTGAGAGTAAACGGGTGTACCGTAACTTGAAATACCATGCCGGCAGCCTGGTAATAGGGTTCTTCGTCCAATTCAGTAAAAATAAGATTAAACACAGGAAATGCTAAAAAGGCAAATCATTGTTTATATCAGGTTCGTCAACCTGCATTTTATCGGGTGCAGGCTGGTCACCATGTGAAAGAGCCTGGGGCGACTGGCCCTGTTCGTCACTTCTTTTACCCAGAAGTTGCATGACATCCGCAACTATTTCGGTAGTATAGCGTTTGTTTTTATCTTTATCATCCCAGGAGCGGGTTCTCAGTTTCCCTTCAATATAAATCTGGCTACCCTTTTTTACATATTTCTCAGCCACTTCAGCCAGTCCTCTCCATAGCACTACATTATGCCATTCGGTCGTTGTAACCCGTTCGCCGCTTTTGTTCTTGTAAACATCACTTGTCGCCATTCTGATGGTGCAGACAGGTGTATTATTATCAAGGTAACGAACCTCAGGGTCCTGTCCGACGTGACCCACAAGAATTACTTTATTGACTGACATAGGTTGATAGTTTAAAATAGAAGGTAAAATTATAAAAAAAAACGGATACTGGATGCCCTGATCATCCTGACAGCGTCGAAGACCTGTCAGCGTTGATCAGGGCTTTCCAATGAATATTACCCATCAAAAAACGCTGACAGGTCCTCCGGACGCTATCAGGTTTTTTCCATCTCCTCCAAAAACCTCTCAATCACCTTGGGCACGGCGTATTCCTTAATATCATTAAGATTTACCCGTATGTATTCTCCACCATCAGGCTCCGGGAGTTTTCCGGAATCCGCTTTAAAGAAACTGCAAATCAGCGTCTGGTGGCTGAGTTTGTGATTGTATGTGACTACAGGCTCTTCAACCTGGCCTGCATGCCAGGTTAGTTTATCCCACGGTGATTTTTGGCGAAGTTCATCAAATGATACAGGTTCAGGTGTTTCAATCATGGGAAATTCATAAAGCGAATTCCAGATATCTTTTTCGTTTCGTTTTCTGATAAGGATATGGTCTTTATTTTTGATAACCAAATAATTAAAATATCTCATCCGGGTTGCCTGCCGGACTTTCTTCACAGGCAGTTCATGAACAAGATTCATTTCCCTTGCCATACAACCTTCCGCAAGCACGCAAGACAGGCAGTCGGGATTACGGGGCACGCAGACAAGCGCCCCGAATTCCATCATAGCCTGGTTATGGGTTGCCGGGTCCAGGGTGTTTAACAGTTCACCTGCCAGACTTTCAAAAAGTTTTTTTCCTGCCGTAGATGTTATGGGCTCTGATACGGCATATATACGGCTGATTACGCGGTATACATTTCCGTCGACAACGGCAACCGGTTCATTGAAAGCCATTGAGGCAATGGCTGCAGCAGTGTATTTGCCGATTCCTTTTAATTTAATAAGCGAATCATAGGTTGAGGGAAACCGACCATCAAACTCCTTAACAATCTGTTTTGCAGTTAAGTGCATGTTACGAGCCCTGGAATAATAGCCTAGACCCTGCCAAAGCTTCAATATCTCATCAAGAGGTGCATCAGCCATATCCTGTATATCAGGATATTTTCGGATAAAACGGCAATAGTATTGCAGGCCTTGATTGACCCGTGTTTGCTGCAAAATAATCTCTGATATCCAGATATGATAAGGGTTTTGCGATAAACGCCATGGAAGGTCCCTTTTATTATTATGGTACCATTTAATTAATAATGAGGACACATTCATGTTTTTTTTTCCTGAAATCGATATAAAGAATGTCAAAATTAATGGTTTAGTGTTTTATTTATCGAAGGAAATGCTTTATATTTGCATCTCGAAAAAATGTAAACTTCTAATTAATTGATAATTAAAGTATTTTAACAATGACGAAAGCGGATATTGTAAACGAAATCTCTAAAAACACCGGGATTGAGAAAATAACTGTTCAGAAGACAGTTGAAGCTTTTATGGAAGCTGTAAAGGACTCGCTGGTTGTGAGTAAGAATGTCTACCTCAGGGGATTTGGTAGCTTTATAATTAAGAAAAGGGCTAAGAAAACAGCTAGGAATATATCAAAAAATACAACTCTGATCATTCCTGCTCATAATATCCCTTCGTTCAAGCCTGCAAAAACCTTTGTAAATAAGGTAAAAGCTAACGTAAAGTAATTTTCTCTAAATAATAACAACATGCCAAGCGGAAAAAAGCGTAAGAGACATAAAATGGCTACACACAAACGTAAAAAACGTTTGCGTAAGAACAGACATAAGAAGAAAAACAGGTAGTTCTGTAACTTATTCATAATGACCTGAAATAAACCTAAAGTTGACGTAGTTCACTTTAGGTTTATTATGTTTATTTATCTGCGTTCTTCAGGCTCTATAGTATCGGTAGACTTCATAATTTTGGAAATGTGAGCAAAGAATTGATTATTGATACATCTTCCAGCGATGTTAACATTGCTCTACTAGAGGATAAAAAATTAGTCGAATTAAATAAGGAAAAAAGCAATCCCAAGTTTGCCGTTGGTGATATCTATATTGGCAAAGTAAAGAAGTTGATGCCCGGTTTAAATGCGGCTTTTGTTGATGTTGGTTTTGAAAAGGATGCTTTTTTGCACTATCTTGATCTTGGTCCCCAGGTAAGAACACTGCACAAATTTCTTGAATCATCGCTCAACCGCCGCGGGAAAGCATTTTCATTTCAGAAATTTAAAAGGGAAAAGGATATTGATAAAGAAGGAACTATTACGGATGTCCTCACGCAGGGACAACTTGTAATGGTGCAGATAGCTAAGGAACCCATCTCCACAAAAGGCCCGCGCCTTACATCCGAAATCTCAATTGCAGGCCGTAACCTGGTGTTAATGCCTTTCCATGATAAGGTTTCCGTATCGCAAAAGATCCAGTCGGCTGAAGAAAGAAACCGCCTTAAAACGCTTATTCAAAGCATCAGACCTCAGAATTACGGCATCATTGTACGTACAGTGGCTGAAGGCAAAAAGGTAAAGGATCTTGATACGGAGTTGAAGGGTCTTGTCCGTAAATGGGAAAATGCCTTTGATAATTTAAAAAACATAAAGCCGCCGTATCTTTTTATCGGCGAGATCAACCGCACAACTGCCATACTCCGTGATATCCTGAATGTATCATTCAACAGCATCACTGTGGATGATGAAATCATCTTCAGGGAAATAAAAGATTACATCAATACGATTGCCCCTGAAAAGGAGAAAATTGTAAAGCTCCACAAGGGCACTGTTCCCATTTTTGAGCATTTCGGTGTTGAAAAGCAGATCAAATCTGCATTCGGAAAAACGGTATCCTTCAAGAACGGTGCATACTTAATTATCGAGCATACCGAGGCACTCCATGTAATTGACGTCAACAGCGGCAACCGGTCGAAATCGGTGAACAACCAGGAAAGCAATGCCTTTGAAACTAACCTGGCTGCAGCTGAAGAAATTGCCCGGCAATTGAGGTTAAGAGATATGGGTGGCATTATTGTAATCGACTTCATCGACATGCAGTCGAGCGATCATCGCCAGAAGGTGAATGAAAAGATAAAGCAGTGCATGGAAAACGACCGTGCCAAGCACAGCATTCTGCCTCTGAGCAAATTCGGACTGATGCAGATAACCCGTCAACGGGTGCGGCCTGAAATGCATATCAGCACTACGGAAAAGTGTCCTACATGCAACGGTACCGGTGAAATTTCACCAAGCATCCTGTTTATTGATAAGATAGAAAACCATATCACCTCGATACTTGAAAAGCAGAAGCATAGTCTTCTTGTTCTTAAGCTTCATCCCTATGTGGCAGCCTACCTGACCAAAGGAATCATTCCGTTGAATCTCCGGTGGCGCTTTCATTTCGGCTGCCGTATAAAGATCATATCCATTTCATCCTACGATTTCCTTGAATACCATTTGTTTGATGGTAAGGGGGAGGAAGTGGCGATGTAAAAGCGTCATTGCGAGGAGCTTGATAATCACTGATTATATTGAATATATAGAGCGACGAAGCAATCTGCCAGCACAGGTATTGCCTCGCCAAGACAGTTAATCGGAACAATAATTGCTCATTGCATTGCTGTGCCTGTTCGGGCAGATTGCTTCGTCGCAATTAATTTTTTCTATAATCATTGTCGATTCACGCTCCTCGCAATGACGGGCTTTTAGACCTTCACAAAAATCCTCTGCTTCCACATAAACCGAAGTACCAGGAAGATCACGGCAAAGGCACATAGTGAACGAAGCAGCGGGTACCAGTTATCCATATATTGCTGAAGACCGCCTGTAAATACGTCGGATATGAGTCCCCAGTCAAACAGGTGCCATGCCGTGTAAGCCACAATAGAATTGGATCCTATAATAATAAAGAATGTTGCCCATCGGGTCCAACCGGTCATATCAACGGCGAAGAAGAAGAATGCCATTCCCAGGAAACAGATCCCGCCTGCAAACAGAACAAATGAACCGGTCCATATATGCTTGATTATCGGATGCACCGGATCCCAAACCTTTCCAAGGAAAATCAGAATAAAACCAACAAGAGCAAGGACAAAGAATTTTTTGAATTTTTTGTAATCCGATTTGAGAATATACCCGGCAAAAACACCCAGCATGGCTGATGCGCCAAAATTGAGACTACTGAGTATCCAGGTATAGGTAGTGCCGTCCTGGAATCTTCCAAGGAGCAGTTTGTCGATATACAAAGCCAGGTTTTGCTGAGGCTCATATATATTGGCACCCGCTCCCGGAACCGGTATAAAGGCCATGGCAAGCCAGTAAACCATCATGAGTCCCGCCGTTGCCAGCACCTGTAACCTGACATTCAGGTACAGCACAAACACTGATGCAATCAGATACCCTGCAGCAATCGCCTGCAATGTGTTACTGTAGAATTTAAATGTTGCAGGATCATAACTCAGCAGGTTTCCCTGCACCATCATACCCAGTATCCACAAAATGAGAAACCTCCTGATGATATGCGGCCACAGCGCTCTCTTGGAGCCGATTTGTCCAAGTCTGGATGAATAGGAAAAAGGCATGGATACGCCGGCAAGCCACACAAACAGTGGCATTATGATGTCGTAAAAGCGAAATCCCAGCCATTCCACATGATCCAATTGTGTGTTTATCAACTGGGTTGTGTGGGAGTGAAAAATCAGATCAAGGCTTTTGAAAATGGCTTCACCGCCCATAATCCAGAACATGTCGAATCCGCGGAGCGCATCCACTGACAATAACCTGGGACGTTTGGTCCGCTCAGGTACCACCCTGAATTTTTCAAGAGAATATGCGAAACTCATTTTTCTGTATTTTAATTCTAAATTTGTATTAATTATTTATATATCCAAATGAAACGCGGAATTCTTGCTTTTTTCTTACTGATTTCAGTTATTCTGCCGGGCAGCAGCCAGGTGATTAAGCCGGTAAAATGGGCATTCTCGGCCAAACAGGTTGATGCAACGCATGTTGATCTTATCTTCAAAGCAACGATCTCCAAACCATGGCATATGTACGGCCTGAACATACCGGAAGGCGGACCAATACCGGCCAGCCTGCACTTTGACAATCCCAAAGGATTTGAAATCACAGGAAAACCAACCCAGAGTCCAAAACCGGAAGTCGTGGATGATGAGATCTTCAATATGAAACTCGAATTGCACAACGGCCAGGTTACGTTTACCCAGCGTATTAAAAAAACAGGACCTGACAGCATTGTGGTGAAAGGAACTGTTGAATACATGACCTGTAGCGATATGCAATGTATTCCGGGTGAACAGGATTTTGAATTCAGGCTGGAAGGAACAGGAAAAAAGACTCCTGTTAAAGAAGAAACAGCTGAAATCACAATCGGCACAAGCAATCAGACAATGGTGCCTGATACGGCTGATTCAGTTAAAACATCTGCAGTTGCTGATACAGGCAATAAACAAAAGGCTTCAGTATCCGGCGGCACAACCAATAATTCCGGTTCCGGAAGCAATTCTCTGTGGTCCTTGTTTTTCTTTGCCATGGTAGCAGGATTGGGAGGGTTACTCACACCTTGTGTTTACCCAATGATTCCCATGACGGTTTCTTATTTCCTGAGGGGTGAAAAAAGTCGTTCAAAAGCCATTTCCGAAGCGCTGGTGTTTGGTCTGTCCATCATTCTCCTGTATACCCTCATCGGCGTTCTGGTTGCTGTTGTTAAAAATCCGAACGCTGTAAATAATTTCACCACGCATTGGGCCACCAACCTCGTGTTCTTTTCAATTTTCATTATACTGGCCGCATCATTTTTCGGTATGTTTGAGATAACACTGCCTTCGGGCTTTGCCAATAAAATCGACAGGCAGGCTGATAAAGGCGGGTATGTGGGGGCATTTTTCATGGCGGTTGCCATGGCTGTACTGTCATTTTCATGCACAGGACCCATTGTAGCCTCGCTGTTAATCAAGGCTTCACAGGGAGAAGTACTGGAACCCATCATAGGAATGGCAGGATTCTCGATTGTATTCGCCCTGCCTTTTACGTTGTTTGCCATATTTCCGTCGTGGCTTCAGAGTCTGCCCAAATCAGGCGGATGGCTGAACAGTGTGAAAATTTTCTTTGCCTTCATTATGCTTGCCTTTTCGATGTATTTCATTGGAAAGATTGACCAGACCTATCATCTGAACCTGATCAGCAGGGAACTGTTTTTAAGCATCTGGATTGTTATTTTTACTTTGCTGGGGATTTACCTGCTCGGGAAAATAAAATTCGCACATGACAGTGATGTCGATTATGTTGGTGTTCCGAGGTTTATCCTTTCTGTTGCGAGCTTCTCGTTTGCACTCTACCTGTTTTCAGGGTTACTGGGTTCAGATCTGAAAGCTGTGTCAACAATAGTACCACCGGCATCCGAAAGGAAAGTAACCACGCAGGTACAGGCATTATCAGCAACATCAAATGAAGTGTGCTCTACCCCATCTTATTCCGATATGCTTTCAATACCCCAGGGACTGCAGGGTTATTTCAAATACAGTGAAGCGCTGGCCTGTGCAAAACAGCAGAAAAAACCGGTCCTTGTTGATTTTGTCGGGCACACGTGCTCCAACTGCAAAAAAATGTATGCCGAAGTGTGGTCTGATCCGCGAGTTCAGAATATTCTCAGGGAAAAATTTATAATAGTGGCATTGTATACGGATGACAGGACTAAACTGCCGGAACCAGAATGGGTCACATCGGCCGACGGTAAAGTAAAAAATACAATGGGTAAAGTGAACCAGGAATTGCAGGTAACAAGGTTCAATTCGAATGCATTACCGCTGTATGCTGTGGTAAACGGAGATGATAAGAATGTCACCGACGAATTTTACACTTACAGTTCCGATGTGGATCAATTCATCGCCTGGCTGAATAAGAATCTGGAAGCATATAATTTATAGGGGCTTCGCCCCTAGCCCTGACTTACTTTTTTTCTGCAGCAAAAAAAAGTAAGCAAAAAATGCCGCCGCTGCTGAAAAAATCGCTAAAAATTAATTCTCTTCGCTAAAAGAAAAGAACTCGTCCGCAGGAATCGGACTCAAACAGCTTTTCTTTCTTAAC
>DATGXG010000005.1 GCA_035299085.1 Bacteroidales bacterium
GTTAAGAAAGAAAAGCTGTTTGAGTCCGATTCCTGCGGACGAGTTCTTTTCTTTTAGCGAAGAGAATTAATTTTTAGCGATTTTTTCAGCAGCGGCGGCATTTTTTGCTTACTTTTTTTTGCTGCAGAAAAAAAGTAAGTCGGGTTCGGGGTGAAACCCCTACTAATTAAACGCTCTCGCCGTAACCTCCACCCTTGGCAATTCGCCGTAAGATTTTTTGAAGAATTTGGTTTCGATGAGGACATAACGGGCTTTCATCAGGGCAGCCCTTTTCTTTAAAATAACGCCAGCTCCCCTCATAAGATCGTCATTATCGGCATTGCCCATATCAGCTTCGTAGGATGCCTTTAAAGGGCCGATTTCGGCAAGATTATTTACGGTTGCCGGATCTTCGGTAACTATAACCTTCATCCACTCCTTTTGATTTTTTACAATGATCTTCGACGAATCAACAAGGCCCTTTTCTTTTACCGTACGGTCATCCAGTGCAATAAACACATCTCTTCTTCCGTCGGCATAAAGGATCTGGCTGATCCGCGATTTGCCAACCGATGTCATTTTATGGGCAGGAGGGGCAGTAAAACGCACATCGGTGAAAGTAATATTATATATTTTCCCTAAATAGACCTCGCGGTCGTAGGTTATAATTTTATCCAAAGCAGCCAGAGCAGCAGAATCCAGCTTATATGCCTTACCTAATCCTGCCACTCTGGCGCTTATTTCCTGGTCGGTCATCAGGGCCACATCGGGTTGTGATTGAGCCCTGAGGCAACCATACAAGGGAATCAGCAGGAATAGGGTTATCAGAAAGCGGGTCATAAAAAACGGTATGATTGATTATGTCATACCCCGCAAAAATAAAAATCAGACCGGTTCGTGATTTTTTTATTCCACCAGTGGCAGTCAAAATTACATGAACGACAGGGAAGTCAAACTTCAAAAACCATCCTTACGGCAGCGCCTTTTTCAGGAAGGTTTGAAATATCGAGCTTAGCCGATAACGTATCCAGGATCACCTTGGCAGTGGCCAGTCCTATACCGAAACCGTGAGAATGGTAGCGCAGGTTATCGGCTGTGAATAATTCATAAAGGCTTTCAAGGGCTTTTGAAGTAAACCCAGGCCCTTCATCCATGATTTCAACACCGGCAAGCGTCTCTTCATGAAAAGTGCGGATCGTAACTTTCCCGTTCTCCGGTGTGTACTTCAGGGCATTGTCAACAACCAGTTCAAGGCATGTATTCATCAGCCGCTGGTCAGCCTTGATAAAGAAATTCTCGTCGGGAAAATTATGAAGTACATTGATCCGCTGTCTTTCTTCACGGAATACTTCAAGGATCTGGTTTATTGAATTCTTAATCGACATGGGCTTCAGCGTGATCTTGTAATTCTTTGCTTTTATTTCAGTGAATAACAGAGATATTTCACTGAGCTTGACAAGCCGTTTTACAAGTGAATTGATGGCCTGGAGGTATTCCTTCTGTTCGGGACTTTCAACAATATCCTCAAGGATGAGCGTAAACCCGTGAATTCCCTGCAGGGGCGTGCGCAATTCATGGTTGATGTGCCGAATGAATTCATCTTTTGCCTTGTCGAGGTTGGTAAGCTCCTGGTAGGCCAGTTCAAGCTTTCGGTTGGTATCAGTAAGGTTGCGGTTGGCCTCCGTAATTTCGGCAGTCCTCTGCCTTACCTGTTCTTCCAAACGTACATTGATCGTTTTAAGCGCTTCGGTTTTTGCCCGCAGTTCAAGATGCGTTTTTACACGGGCTATAAGTTCTGTGGCATTGAAAGGCTTGAGAATGTAATCGACGGCACCTGTCTGGAATCCTTTGAGAATGTCCTCGGGCTCGGTTCGTGCCGTGAGATATATGACCGGAATATCGGCAATGTCCGGATCGTTTTTGAGCTTTTCACAAACCTCGTATCCATCCATCATCGGCATGGCGATATCGAGCAATATGAGGTCAGGATGCTTATAGCGTGCGATTTCGATGGCATCGGCACCGGTGGTGGCAAGCAAAACACTTATCCCTTCAAGGTGGAGCACCTCGCTCAGAAAATTCAGATTGCTGGGAATATCATCAACAATGAGAACTTCGGATTTCTTATGAGATATGTCGGCAAGCATGTACCTGTGACAAATATAAAGGTTTGAATAATCGGATTTTCCGAAATTGGAAAAAGATATTAACTATTCGATACCAGATGCTGGATACTGGATGCCAGATGCTGGATTCCGGATAATGGATGCTGAATACAATAGCATGACTGAGCTTGTCGAAGGCATGCTTCTAAAACAATACAATCCCGGTCGCTGAGCTTGCCGAAGCGGATTCCCTTCAGGCACGGGGCTAGTGATTTACACCACCCTGATCTTCTTCAGATACTCCCTGAACCTTGGCAGAATGCGGATGATCTGGTCGATCTGGTGGCCAAGAGTGAGTGATTGAAGCGATTTTCCATAACCGGCAAGCGCCAGGTTATTGTATTTTTCACCGGTGTGTATCAGAATTTTCGAAAAATGCTGCAGTTCCTCAATCGACAGAACCCGGCTCACTTCCTCGTACTGCGGAATGACGGTATTCTTCATGTCACGGATAAAAGCATCGTTTACAGTGGTTTCCGACAGCAGCAGGTTCTCGGCAACTTCTTCGGGTGTACTCTCAACAGGATCAAATATTTCTGGTCCCTGGTCATGCCTTACTGCAACCGGTAACGTGAAAATAAATGTGCTGCCTTTTCCGGGATCGCTGATGGCCCTGATCGTTCCTCCGTTTTTAACAAGCATCTCATGGCAGATAATAAGGCCAAGCCCCGATCCGCCGTGATCCGACAACCCCAGTTTTGCCTGTGAATAATCGAAATCGAAAAGGGTGTCAAGCTTATCCCTTGTCATTCCAATCCCGGTATCCATTATGCTTACTTCCGTGAACTGGTTCTTCATCCGGCAACTGATCTCAATTTTTCCCGAAGGAGGCGTAAAGTGTATGGCATTCATCACCAGGTTCTGCAACACGGTGGTGATCATCGAACGGTCGGCAATCACAAAAATATTTCCGTCGCTTTTCATGCCCAGGTTGATATCTTTCCGGGCTGCTTCACGGGTGTTCATTTCAACGACGTCTTTTATCAGACCGGTAATATCAACCATTTCCGGCTTCACTTCAAATGTGCGGCGCTGCAGTCGCGACCATTCAAGAAGATTCGAAAGCACCTTCTGAACCTGCGTGGAAAGATCATAAATCAGTACCGAATACTCACGGGCCTTTACAATGTCGTTTGAATCCGCTGCCCTGTGCATGAGTTCCGAGAATCCCATGATTGTATTAAACGGATTCTTGAGGTTATGCGCCACGAAAGAGAAAAACTTATCCTTCATGTCGTTCAGCGCTTCCATTTCATGGCTTTGTGCCGCCAGCTTTTTATTCAGGGCCACATGCTTGTTATTCATGCGGTTCACCAGGTAAAGCAGAACGGCCAGAACCAGCACAAGCATGGTAATAAGGATGATCAGCAAGGTGCGGATCCGCATCACCTGCACGGTATGGAAAAACTGTTTCCGCAAAGAAACATTTTCCTGTTCTTTCTGATCCACGTTATAAATTGCCTGGATGCGAGAAAGCTCCTGGTTGCGGTCCGCATTGAGAATTGAATCAGCCAGGTTGCGGTATATTTTTACATATTCATACGCCTGTTTGTAATCGTTGCGGGCTGCAAACACGTCAGCCAGGAGGCCGGCAGCATCGCGACTGATATGGTCAAAATTTTTCGCGGACGACAGCTTATAGCTCATTTCACCGTATTTGATGGCGGCGGCATAATTCTTTAACTCGAAATAACCTCTCGCAATATTCAGCTGTGCCTCAGAACGGGTAAGATCATCCGGCTGATCGCCCAGCAATTCGAGCACTTTGTAATAATGCTCAAGAGCGTCCTGGTTTTTTCCAAGCATGGCATACGCATACCCGATGTTTTTCATCAGGATGATCTTTTCCGGCTTCATATCTAGGCTGTCAGCCAGAACCATTGATACAAGGAAATAGGACAAACCCTTGTCCACGCTGTCAACTTTCAGGCAATTCAGGCCCATGTTCATATAATTCACGGCAACCTGCCTGTAACCGCCAACCTCCTTATTCAGGTTCACAGCCCTGTGATAACATGAATAAGCCTCCCTGAAATTGTTTGTAAGCATATGCACCATGCCGATCTGGTTAAAGCACAGCGCAATGTTAAGGGTGTCTTTACGGTTCTGGAATTCCTTAAGCGCTTTGAGGTAGGAATCCATAGCCTTGTCATATTCATCGGTAACCCGGTAATAATCGCCCAGTGCCAGGCTTGATAATCCAACCCTGCGGGCATCACGGATCTTTTCGGCCAGGTCGGCCGCGTCACGCGCATACTGATAGGCATCGGCAGGATTTGTCTTCAGCAGGTCATCGCTGATTTTAAGAAGCAAATCGATTTTCGATGAATCGTTAGCTTTTACAAGCTCGTGGATCATCCGGGTTGTAACAGCCTGATCGTCCCCTGCAGGAACTGCAAAGGCACGAAATGCCATAGTGATGAATACTAGCAAAAGGACAGGTACCCGGCGCGAGAAATACATGAATACTGTTTTATATCCTCAGACGAAATACGAAGGTAACAAATAATTTGAATTGAGAACTATACTCTTGTCACACCACCCGTTAAGGCAAATTTCATCACTTCCGAAGGGGGGAGGTTCAAGGGACGTACATTGGCCTTCGGGACAATGAACATTTCACCCGACCAGTTATAGGAATGCGGAAAAAGAACGGCTACCTTGCCTTCGGCACCAAGGTCAGCAAGATCCTCGGAAGTTATAAAACCTATTTTTTCAAGTTCCGAAACCATGCTTACTTTCACAATTACCGGCTTGGTGAATTTCTTCTTTTCGCCCACAAAGGCGTTTATGAAATCGTTCACCGATGTGTAGATCATTTTGAGGATGGGAATCCGCTCAAAAATACGGTCGATGAACTGGCCGAAAGGTTTAAAAAGAAACCACTGTCCGATCCATCCCACAAAGGCAACGATCAGGAATGTGCAAAGCAACCCCACACCCGGTATGCGGATGTGAAATGCGTTGGCAATAAGGGTACGGATTGGACCGTCGATAAGGTCGAATACCCAGTACACAATGAATATGGTAAGTGCAGTGGGTGCCACCAGCAGCAGCCCCTGGAGGAAATAACGGAACAGTCTTTTCATGGTCAGGAGTTTTGGCAAAGATAGTAAAAAGAGTAGGGAGTAGGGAGTAGGGAGTAGGGAGAAGAGAGAGGGGAGACTGGGAGAGGGGGTGAGGATATCGCATCGATGTAGCTTATACGGATGACACAATTCGTTTCAGACTTTTTGTAGAGAATAACAGTGAAGAATTCCCCAACAAAGAATTTAGAACAATAAAAAAATATTTTCAAAAAACTTGACTTTAATAATTTCTTGGTATATATTTATATATCAATTCTACATGCATAAATATTCAGAAATCTGGTTTTTGTAAAAATTGTTTTTATTTAAAAATACTGAAAAGGTATATTAAAAAAGTTATTGTAGCTTGATAGGGATGGCAACCCATATGCGTAATGTGGGACAGATACTGACAACCCACTCAAAAAATGCAAGTCGCGGATACTGAAAAGCGAATGAGTAAGTACACCCTAAATCTAATAAAAATGAAACTTATTAGTAAGTTATCTGCATTAATGTTATTCTTTGTTTAGCATGTAGCAAAGAAAATTTACCTCAAACTGAACCCATAATAGTCAATGGACCGTTTTTATTTCAAACAGTTGATGGGAATGCGTATAAAACTGAATTATTTGATTGGAATTTCAAAAATCTTGGAACAAGATTACCTGTTAAAACAACAAATAATGAGACCATTACTTTTAACTATGATAGTTTGACAATTGCTTCCGTGCAAGGGGAGGCTGGTTTTGCCATTGTAGCAAATGAAGAGAATTTTGATCCTAATGACAATTCTAATTTTGGTATTAGTTATTTTGAATACAATAATAAGATTATCGGGGCATTGGAAGTTCAATTAGAAAGGATTTCAGAAACTGAACTTGAAATTAGTTATTATAGTCTTGATAGCGATGATGTGATTAAGCTAAAATTAAATGTGGAGGATCAAACAGTAACGGCTTACAGTAATAATCCGGAATTACTGAAGAATGCGGGTGAAATCGAAGGATGGGGCAAGAACACTCTTGAATGCATTAATGATGTATATACTAATCACGGAGCACTTTCTATTCAATCAGCATATATTCCTGCAACAGCAGCAGCTTTCGCTGTTGTATGTGGAATTAAAAATCTTTAGAAAAATGAAATCATTATGAAAAACCTTTTCATTTATTATGTTGTCATCTTGCTTCCCTTGGCTGTTCTTATTTGGGTGGCTTTTCTTGGGTATTACCTTTATTTTGGTATTGGTATTTTAATTTATGCCTTGCTATATAGACCATTAACTGATGGTTTAAGGCTAGTTGCAAAAGGAAAAATTAAAAAACAGGAAATAGGTAAAGCGTTCATACCCTTTTGGACTGTGAAATGGTTTAAAAGTCTTTATTTTTCCAAGTGATTATTTGTTAAGTTATTCTTATACTAAGCGTAGTCTGCGGACTACGCTTAATTTGTATTTTTCAGACGCTGTCATATTAAGCCAATATTTTGAAATAACTTGAACCACGGAGTGGTTGAATGTTAATAGCGCCGGCTGAAAGCCGGTGTTTTAAGGCATTTTTGGAATACCAATACTCCTAACCACGGAGTGGTTGAATGTGAATACCATTGCCGGGCGCCAATGATTTTTAATAAGGTTTTAGTTTATTTGATTCTGTAAAAACGTTAATTCTAAATTTTTAATCATATGAATACATTTACTCAAATTCTTTACCAAATTGTTTTTGGTACAAAAGACCATGAGAAAATCTTACTTGATGAAAACAGAAAAACACTTTTCCAATATATTTTCGGAATACTCAACGAAAAGAAATGCCATTTATACCGAATTGGTGGTGTACGTGATCATATACATATAATAACTCATATACATCCTACTATTGCACTATCAGATCTTGTGAGGGATATAAAAGTTGCAAGTTCTGGTTTTATTAAGGAACATCATTTATTCCCGCATTTTATCGGATGGCAGGATGGTTATGGAGGATTTACCTATTCAATAGAAGCAAAAGATAACCTTATAGAATATGTAAAAAATCAGGAAGAACATCATCGAAAAAAGACATTTAAAGAGGAATTGATCGGATTATTAAATGAACACGGAATTCCTTACGATGAAAAATATTTGTTATGAAAATTCAACCACTAACGTGGTTGTCAAAAAGAACATCGTTTTCAACACCGGCTTTCAGCCGGCGCTATTCAAATTTAACCACTCCGTGGTTCAATCTGGGCTGAACCATTGAACCTCAAACCTTAAACCTTAGACTCTTCGGCAGCCCCGCCACCACCAGCTTATAAGAATCCAGTATCCATTGGCGTAAGAGCCTATCGGGTACGGTACCGTCAAGGTTGATCGTGTTCCAATGCTGCTT